>CAZSKQ010000035.1:5079-26340 GCA_964607425.1 uncultured Woeseiaceae bacterium | reverse complement strand
CATTCTCGCCCTCCTCCTGACGGCTCTGCACACGGTGCTGCTGGGTCTCGTCCTGATGCTCGCGCCGCGACCGCTGTACCCTTACGCAATTGACACGCTGGGGGAAATCTACGCCGTGCTCGCAAGCCAGCGGACCGGCGGCATGCTCATGCTGCTGGGCGGCGGGCTGGCGCACCTCGCCGGCGGTCTCTACCTCGCCCACCGGCTCCTGAACGAGCCGCCGGGAGCGGCCACAGGGCGCCTTGCCGGCACGGGCGACGCCCGTTAACGGCACCTTGCCCGTGGCACCGATATTGCATTTCGAGCGTTGCAGCCGAGGCCGAGGAACGATGCCCATGCGAACCGCCGGGATAATCGCTGTCGTGCTGGCCGGGATTGCCGGCCTGCCGCAAACCGCGGATGCCGCGAGCTGCCGGGATCAGCTGCGGGATTTCGAGCGCCGCCTGAACGAATCGCAGCTGGCGGCGGAAGACCCCGACGCCTACGCCGACCTGTTGCGGCGGGCGGACGAGCTTGCCACCCTGCGGGATGAAACGTTGTGTGCCAGGCGGCTGGCCGAGCTGGTCGCCGAGCTGCCCCCCGACCCCAACACCGCACGACCCGGCGACCGGTAGCTTTTGCGGCCATGAAACAGACCAGCAAGGTGACACTGGGGGTCGTCCTCGTGCTGCTGCTGCTGATCGCGGGCGGGGTGTGGTTCCTGTACCGCAACCTGGACAACGTAGTGGCCGGCATCATCGAACGGGAGGGCACGCACGCCACGCAGACCGACGTGACGGTCGGCTCGGTGTCGATCGACCTGCGAAAAGGCCGCGCCGGGATCGCGAGCCTCACCGTTGCGAACCCCGAGGGGTTCTCGAGCCAACCCGCCATCGCGCTCGAGGATTTCGCCATCGAGCTCGACCCGCTCGCACTGGCGGCCGAGCCGCTCGTCATCAAAAGCATTCGCGTCGACGGTGCGCACCTGCTGGTGGAACAGGACGGTACCCGCAACAACCTGGAGACCATCCTCGAGTCGGTGCAGCGCCTTGCGAACGGCGCGGCCACGCCGCAGGCGGATGCCAGGAAACTGGTCATCGAACGTTTCGAGCTGCAGAACGCCGGCGCCACGCTGCTCGTGCCGCGGCTGGGAGAAGAACGCGAACTGCGGATGCCGGCAATCGTGCTGACGGACATCGGCCGCGCGACCAACGGTGCGACCGCTGGCTCGATCGCCAGGCAGCTGCTCACGCCGATCATCGGCATGGCGCTGGAGTCCGCCGCGGAGGCCGGCCTCGGCGAAGCGCTGAAGAAACGCCTGGAGAAATCCGAAAGAGAGGTTACCGAAGGCCTGCTCGAGCGCCTGCGCGATCACGAGCCGGACCAAAAACAATAGCCCGAACGTTCACCAGGCAGGGAGCGCTAGATTGCGGTCGTGGACTCCGCTACTTCCAGCGGACTGATCACGCCGCAGCCGATGCGCGCACCCGCATTGCCGGAAGGCTGCGACTTCAGGTCGTCCGGATCCGCGTGTACCACGACGGCTCTGCCGATGATGGAGGCGGGGCCGCTCATCCGGAGCTCGGGATCCGTCATGTTGACCTCGGCCTCGCCGTTCCCGCCGGCGGTGATGTTGCCAAAGTCGCCGAGATGATGCTGGTTCGGCGGATCCCCGGGCGCGCCGTGCGGATTGCCCGCCGGGTTGAAATGGCCGCCCGCGGAGGAGGCGTCAGGGGCGCTGCAGTCGCCCTTCTCGTGGATGTGGAAGCCGTGGTCACCGGGCTCGAGACCGGTGACCGTACCTTCGATCCGGACCCCCTCTTCCGTCCGCGTGAACTTGATCAGCCCGCCGGTAGTGTGCCCCTCGGTCGGCAGTATCTCCGCCTCGGCGTACTCGACCGGCACGGCGGGCGCCTGGGCAGGGTCGGCCGACTGTGAGCCATCAGCCGGGGCAGCGGTCGCGCCGGACATTGGCGCGACTGCTGCCGAAGCCTGGCTGTCGGAGCCGTCCCGGGGCGCCTGGTCCGCGGGTTGGCAGGCGGCAAGCGCGAAGCACAGCGCGGGTAGGGCAAAAAGCAGCGATTTCATGGCGATCTCTTCGATGCGGGGCCGGGCCCCGTGCAGTCTCTATCATGCCAGTCGAGGTCTGCGAAGACCACTAATTGCCGCCGCCGATGAAACCGCTTTGCGCCCGCAGTTTTGTAGCCGGTCGACCGCGCAGCCCCCACCGACCTGTGGTGCGCCTCGCTGCGCGGCGCCGGCCGCGCGGCCTAGTGCGTTGCCGGCCCCTGCTCCTGTCCCGGCTGCGACTGAGCCTGCTGCTGCTGCTGCGCCTGCTGCCCTGCCTGCTGCTCCAGCTGCGGCGAACCGCGCTGCACTTCAATCCGCTTCGTAGCTTCCTGCTTGCGGCGTTCGTCCCTGGGGATCGATACCGTCAGCACACCGTTATTGAAGTGCGCCTCGATGTTGTCGCGCAATGCATCCTCGGGCAGCCGGAAAGTTCGCTGGAAGCTGCCATAGACGCGCTCCGACTGCCGGTTAGCGCCCTCACCGCGCGTTTCCTTGCGTTCCTTCGAGCCGGAGATCACCAGGAAGTCATCCGTGCATTCGACGTTGACGTCGTCGGGGCTCACACCGGGCAGCTCGGCGCTGATCTCGTACTGGTTGTCCTGCTCCTCGACTTCGACAACCGGGTTGAAGGTCCAGCCCCGCCGCTCTTCCTCGCCGCCTTCATCAAAGCCACGGAAGGCCTCGCTGAACAAGCGGTTCACCTGCTGGTGCAGTCGCGTGATCGGCCACATGAAGCCGAAGTCATCGTCGTAGCGGCCGCTTAGCGGCATCAGGCGTAGCGGGTTATAGCGGGTGATGCGTGCCATCTCGAATCCTCCGAGGTTTTAGCGTGACTGAAGAACTTCAGAGCCAAGCAAGTTCCGCGCCGGTTTTCATCGCGCCGCTGTGCCAGCCGGTTACGGCCCCCGGGATGGCGCCCGCAGGCAGGAATTACAAACCGCGAGGAAATTGTGCGAGGCGACGCCGCGCACCGCTCCCGGGGTTAGCCGGCTTCGCGCAGGATGCGCAGGAAGTCGTCGCCGTAACGATCGAGCTTGGCCTGGCCGACGCCGTTGAGTTCCAGCAGCTCGGCGGGCGTGCGCGGGCGGCGCTCGATCATCTGGAGGAGCGTGGAATCGTGGAAGATGACGTAGGGCGGGACGTCCTGGGTGGTGGCGAGGCGCAGGCGGCAGGCGCGCAGGGCATCCCACAAGGCGCGGTCCGCTTCGGGTAAGGCGGCTGGCGCGGTGCGGGCTTTTTTCGTGCGCGGCGCCGGCGAGGTCCGGGGCTCCTCGCGCAGGCGGACCGCGGTCTCGCCGCGGAGTACACCGCGGCTGGACGGCGTCAGCACCAGCGCGCCGTAGCGCTCCGCATCGACGCGCAGGTAGCCTTGCACGACGAGCTGGCGGATCGCGGAGCGCCAGCCGCTGGCGTCCAGCCCGGTGCCGATCCCGAACACCGACAGCCGGTCGTGGCGGTGCTGCAGGATTTTGTCCGTGCCCTTGCCCAGCAGGACGTCGACGACGTGCGCCGCGCCGAAGCGCTGGCCGGTGCGGTAAGCGGCCGACAAGAGCTTCTGCGCCGTCTCGAGTCCGTCCCGGGTTTGCGGCGGGTCGAGGCAGACATCGCAGTTGCCGCACACCGGGCTTTGCGGGCGCTCGCCGAAGTACTCGAGCAGCGGTCCCCGCCGGCATGACGCCGCTTCGCACCAGCCGAGCAGCGCATCGAGCTTCTGGCGCTCGTGGCGCTTGTACTGCTCTTCGGCCGGCGATTCGTCCACGATCTGGCGCAGGCGCACCACGTCCTGCAGCCCGTACACCATCCAGGCATCCGCCGGCTGCCCGTCGCGGCCGGCCCGCCCGGTCTCCTGGTAATAGGATTCGAGGCTCTTCGGCAGGTCGAGGTGCGCGACGAAGCGCACGTCGGGCTTGTCGATGCCCATGCCGAAGGCGATCGTGGCCACGACAATCAATGGCTCGTCGCCGAGGAAGCGGCGCTGGTTCTGCGCGCGCGTTTCCGCGGACAATCCTGCATGGTAAGGCAGCGCGGTGAAGCCTTCGGCGTTCAGCCACTCGACCGTGGCTTCGACTTTCTTGCGCGTCAGGCAGTAGACAATGCCGGCCTGCGCTTCACGCCCGGTGAGGAAGCGCCGCAGCTGGCGGCGCGCATCGGTCTTCGGCTGGACGGCATAGCGGATATTCGGCCGGTCGAAGCTGCTTACGAAGACCTCCGGATCGTCCAGCGCGAGGCGCTCCACGATCTCTTGCCGCGTGCGCGGTGTGGCGGTCGCCGTCAAAGCCATGCGCGGCACGCCGGGGAACAGCTCGCCCAACCGGTCGAGGGCAAGATAATCCTGGCGAAAGTCATGCCCCCATTGCGACACGCAATGGGCTTCATCGATGGCGATGATCGACAGGCCGATCGACTGCAGCAGTGCTTGCGTAGTGGGCTGCAGGACGCGTTCCGGCGCCGCGTACAGGAGTTTCAGGTCACCCGCCTGCAGGCGGGCGATAATCGCCCGTTGCTCGGCCGGCTGGAGGCTCGAATTGAGGAAGGCCGCCTCCACGCCCGATTCGTGCAGCGCCCCGACCTGGTCCTGCATCAGCGAGATCAGCGGCGAGATCACGAGCGCCGTCCCGGCGCGTAGCAGCGCCGGAACCTGGTAGCAGAGCGACTTGCCGCCGCCGGTAGGCATCAGGACCAGCGCATCCCGCCCGGCGAGCGCCGCGCGGATGGCTTCCTCCTGGTTGGCGCGGAAGCTGTCAAAGCCGAAGACCTCGCGCAGCACCCGCCGCGGGCCGCAGGTCTCCGCGGCCGCGGCTTCACGCACACCGTCCATGATTCTTCTCACCCCATTGCTGCCCCCGCGCATGATACGGGTTTACGTTATCATTCGCGGCCACGCTGGAAGAGAGAATCAAATGCGCGAAATGCTGCAGTTTTACATAGGCGGCGAGTGGGTGGACCCGGTTCACCCGAGCCCGCACGAGGTCATCAACCCGGCGACTGAGGAAGTCTGCGGGCGCATCAGCCTGGGCAGCCGGCAGGACGTGGACCGGGCGGTGGCCGCGGCCAATGGCGCTGCCGGCGCCTACGCGGCGACCACAGCCGCCGAGCGCATCGAGCTGCTGGAATCCATTCTCACGGTCTTCGCGCGGCGCCACGACGAGGTGGCCCAGGCCATCATGGAAGAGATGGGAGCGCCGTGGAAGCTCGCCCGGAATGCGCAGGCCGCAAGCGGGCCGCAGCACCTGAAGGCTGCCATCGAGGTGCTGAAGACCTTCGAGTTCGAAGAGACGATCGGCACGACCCGGGTCATGAAGGAGCCGATCGGGCCCTGCGCGCTCATCACGCCGTGGAACTGGCCGATGAACCAGGTCGCGGTAAAGGTTGCCCCGGCGCTCGCGGCCGGCTGCACGATGGTGCTGAAACCGAGCGAGCTCGCCCCGCTCGACGCCATGATTTTTGCGGAGATCCTGCACGAGGCCGGCGTCCCCGCGGGCGTGTTCAACCTGGTCAACGGCGACGGCGCCACGGTCGGCAGCGCCCTCGCCTCGCATCCCGGCATCGCGATGGTCTCCTTCACCGGTTCCACGCGCGCCGGCATCAGCGTGGCGCGGGACGCGGCACCGAGCGTCAAGCGTGTCGCGCAGGAACTCGGCGGCAAATCCGCCAACATCATCCTGGACGATGCGGACTTCGAGCGCGCCGTGGCGCGCGGTGCGAGTGCCTGCTTCGACAATGCGGGGCAATCCTGCAACGCGCCGACGCGCATGCTGGTACCGCGGGAGCGGCTCGAAGAAGCCGCGGCAATCGCCGCAAAGCGCGCGGCATCGACCGTGCCCGGCGACCCGACGGACGAGAACACCCGTATAGGGCCGGTCGTGTCCGAGGCGCAGTGGCAGCGCGTGCAGGCGTTCATCCGCCAAGGTATCGAGGATGGCGCGACGCTGTCTGCCGGCGGTCCCGGGCGCCCGGAAGGGCTGGGAAAGGGCTGGTTCGTGCGGCCGACGGTATTCTCCGGAGTCACGAACGACATGCGTATAGCGCGCGAGGAAATCTTCGGGCCGGTGCTTGCGATCATTCCGTACGCCGATGAAGACGAGGCGATAAGGCTGGCGAACGACACGCCGTACGGGTTGTCAGGTTACGTGTCGTCGCAGGACCTCGAACGGGCACGCAGGGTGGCCGCACGGCTTAAGACCGGCATGGTGCATATCAACAACGCGCCGCTGGACGCGCTGGCGCCGTTCGGCGGTTACAAGCAGTCGGGCAACGGCCGCGAATGGGGAGCATACGGGATGGAAGAATTCCTCGAAGTGAAATCGATCTACGGCTACGAAGCGGCAGGCGCATGACCAGGCACCTGCCCGTACTTGCCAGCCTCTGTGTTGGGCTGCTGCTGGTGGCCGGCTGCAGCGAAACGCAGCGCGAAGAAGCCACGGGCAAGGGCAGCATTCGGGGCCTGCATGCCATGGCGGGCGCGCCGGAGGTAAATTTCCTGATCGAAGAGCGATCCCTGGCGACGCTCTCCTACCGGGGCGCCACGTCCCCGCAGCTGTTCGACGACCTGACCTACGCTTTCAATTTCGACACCCGGTTTCCCGGGGATACAGAAATGCTCCGGCTCGCGACGGTCTCGGCCGCCATCCAGCCGGACACGCATCACGTGTTTGCGCTGACCGGCACCGTGGAGGCGCCGTCGATCATCGTGTGGGAGACGCCCCAGCGCGCGTTCGATGAGAACGCAACGGTGTTCGAAGTATCGGTCGGCAATCTCGCGGCCGGCGCGGGCGAAGTGGACGTGTACCTCGGGGCACCGGGCGTCGCGCCGGCCGCGGGACAGGCACGCGGCACGCTCGGGTTCGGCGAGATCCTGCCCCCTTTCGACGCGGAAGCCGGCGGCTGGGTGTTTACCGTCACCGCGGCGGGCGCTCCCGCCGACGTGTTGTTTCGCTCGAGCACCCAGACCCTGAGCGAGGGGAACAGCCTGTTGTTCGCGATCCTTGATTCGGGACCGTCCTTCACCAGCGACCTCATCGTGCAGCGGATCACCCGCGACGGTGCGGCGGTGCGGCTGCCCGACAACCGGTTTCGGCCGACCCGGCAGTTCTTCCATGCGGCTTCCGGCACGGCGGGGCTCGACGTGGTGGTCGGCGATGATTTCGCGGCTCCCGTGGTATCCGGCCTGGAATTCGGGCAGGTGTCGCCCGACGTGCCGGTGCCCTCCGGCGAGTCCACCTACAGTGTCACGCAGGCCGGCAATCCCGGGGCCATCCTGCACGAGGAGGACGACGCCTCCGCGGCCAATTCCCGCTCGACGTCGTTCATCGCCGGCCCGCCCGGCGAGCTGGAGCTCGTCACCTTTGTCGACAATCGCCGCCCGATCCCGCGCATCGCGAAGCTCAGGGTGACGCTACTGTCGGCGAACTTCGAGGAAGCGGACCTCTACCTGCTGCAAAGCGGCAGCGACCTCGCGGACGCGTCGCCCGGCGTCTCCGGCATGGACACGCTGTCGACCACCGGCTACCTGCAGCTTGCTCCGGGCAGCTACGACCTCACCGTCACCGTTACCGGCGAAAAAACCGTCGCCGTCGGCCCGCTCACCCTGGACCTCGCCAGCGGTGCGATCGAGGACCTCGCCATCATCGACACCCCCGACCCGAACACCCTCCAAATCGTCGGGGTCGGACCTCCCTAAGTAATTGATCTTTATTTAGTTTTTTCGAATTTAAAGCGGCTATTCACGCTTAATCAAGGCTTTTTACCCCCGTTTTGGCCGTTTTAGCGGCCGCCGGGGCGTCACGATGCCACCGCAGCGTCGACGTAGCTCGTTCGATCATTGGCAGCATCGATCGGGCTCAGGCCCTTGGCGTTGTACATGGCCTGGTCGGCGGCGCTGACCAGCGGCCAGAGCTCGTGGCCGTGCTGCGGCATGAGCGCGATCCCGACGCTCGCGGTGCATTCGATCTCCTGCCCCTGGATGATGTAGGGCTCGCAGGCGGCATCCACCAGCCGCTGCGCCACGTGCTTGGCGTCCTCCACGGAGACCTCGGGCAACACGATAGCGAACTCGTCCCCGCCGAGGCGGGCCAGCACGTCTTCAGGCCGCAGGCAGAACTCGAGCCGGTGCCCGAAGGCCTTCAACAGCGCATCACCCGCCGGATGCCCGAAGCGATCGTTGATCGCCTTGAAGTGGTTGAGGTCGAGGTACAACACCGCGCCCGTTTCGCTGTTCGCGAGCCGCTCCACCGCTTGCGCTTCAAAACCGCGCCGATTGAGCACGCCCGTCAGAGGATCGCGCAGGGAATCGGCAAGGATGCGGTCCTCGTTCTGCTTGCGCTGCGTGATGTCGATCAGCGTCACGGAAAAGTCGCGCCCCACAGGCTCGCCGACGATGCGCAGCCATTTCTCCTCGCACTCCTCCGTTTCCACGGCGGCCTCGAAACTGATGGGCGTACCGCTGTCGGGACCGCCGAAACGCTCCAGCAGCCTGTCCGGCTCGAGCAGCGCGATTTTCTCGATGGGCATGCCGACCAAAGTGCCGTTGTCGAGGAACCGTTCCGCCGCGCCGTTGGCGAAGATGCAGCGGAACTTCCCTGATGCGTCGGACTCGTCGGGAGCAAAACGCAGGATGCCGTTGGAAGAATTCTCGATAAGCGAGCGGATCAGGTGCTCACTGTCCCGGAGAGCGCGCAGCGCTTCCTTGCGTTCCGTGACGTCGCGGCAGGCTACTACGGTCCCTTGCTCCTGCCCGGAGGGGCCGATCATGGGCGTGCAGGTGATCTCGTAATAGCGATTGGCCGGCATGCGCACGGTCTGGGCCACGTCCTGCTCGCGGTGCGAGTTGGTGAGCAGCGCCTGGAACTCGGGAATGTCCTGCAGCAACCGCGTTCCCACGAGCGCATGCTCGCGTGCGCCCAGCAGGATCTCGGCCTCCCGGTTGACGCTGACGATCTGGCCCGCGCGATCGAGCACGATAATCGGATCGCGCAAGTGATGGAACATTGTCTGGTACGCCAGCGGACTGAATTCGTGCACGCGCAGCGCCAGCGTCACCCACCAATAGAACGGTATCGTGAGCACCAACGCGAGGGACGTGATGGGGAAACCCGGTGGACCGAGACCGAAAGCGCGATCCGCCAGGCTGACGGCGAACGGAAACGACGCGCAGGCGAGCAGGAAGACGACGTTGCGGCGGTGCGCTCGCGTAATCGTCTGTACGCGCCCGGCCAGCGCCATGAACGCGTAGCCGAACAAAACGTGCACGAACGGCAGGAACACTACACTGAACCAGCGCGTTTCTTCACCGGGTTCCACCACCATGCCGCCCGGGCTTGGAACAAAATTCCACAGCAGGTGATGCAGCGGATTGGTCAGCGCCAGGGACGTCGTTACCGCCGGAATAATGCACAGGACCGCAACCAGGGCGGGGTGCGGGCGGCCGATCGCATAGTAGCGATAGATGAGGTAGAACACGACCGGGAGGAAGCCGCCCCCGAAGTAGGTGAGCACCCGTCCAAGGCCAAACAACCGCGGATCCGTCGCACCGAAGGAAAGCGCGGCGCCTGCAACGATGGCGCCGTTCAGGAAGAAGAAGTAACTGATCCAGTTCGGATCGCCGCTAGGCACCGCGCGAAAAATGCGCACGGCCAGGCACACGTAGAGCACCGCTGCCACGCAGAAGATCGTTGGCAGAATGAGATCAAGTGTTTCGATCAACGCAGCTTCCTTCCTACCGCGCAGAATGAACCACGGGGATGCTAACGGTCCGGCGTACGGTTTACTGCGACCTGTGCCGCATTACACAAAATGCCGGGGCGCCTCTGGTTCCCTCCGGGCAGCGGCGACCGGGAAGGAGCCGCGGAACGAGGTTGGGTGGAAACGATTATGCCGGCAGCATCGTGCGGCCCGGATCGGCCTTCGGGAGCTGCCCTACAGGCCCGCGGCCGTGTCGGCAATCAGGAGGTCCACGACGGCCTTAAGGCTTTCCTCGTGATCGGCGCCGGCAGCTTTCGCCTCGGTATAGGCCTTGAGCTGGCGGTGCGCGCTGGTGCCCCGTTGCAGGATTTGCGGCAGCGAGGCGACTTCCGCCGCGCAGCCGAGAGCGTCCGCATCCTCGGCGGTGAGGCTCAACAATTGGTCGAGCAGCTCCGGGAACGGCACGACCCGGCCTAGCGCCATGTCGATCAGCCCCTCGTCGAAACTGTAGCGCATGGCACGCCAGCGGTTCTCCCGAATCAGCATCGAGGTGTACAGGCGCCAGCGCTGATTCGCCACCCGCAGGCGGTAGAGCATGCGCAGGATGGCAACCAGCAGGCTCGCCAGTCCGATAGCATCCTCGAGGCGCGTACACACATCCATGACGCGAGTCTCGAGAGTCGGGAAGCGGCCGCTGGGACGCAGGTCCCACCAGATCTTGGTGCTGTCCTCGATGACACCCGCGTTAACCAGCACGTCTACGTGACGCTGGTACTCGGCGAAGCTCTGGAAACGCTCGGGAATACCGGTGCGCGGCAGGGCATCGAATACGGTGAGTCGATAGCTCTTGAGCCCGGTATCCTGCCCATCCCAGAACGGCGACGAACACGACAGCGCCAGCAGGTGCGGCAGGAAATAGGACAGCTGGTTCATCAGGTCGATGCGCAGCTCCTCGTCGCTGATGCCCACGTGCACGTGCATGCCGCAGATCACGAGCCGGCGCGCCGCCGCCTGCATTTCCGCCGTCAGCGAATCGTAGCGCTCCTTCTGCGTCTGCTTCTGCTCCGACCAACGGCTGAAGGGATGGGTCGAGGCGGCGATCGGTGCCAACCCGTGGCGCGCGGCCACGTCGATGATGCCTCTGCGCAGGCGCGCGAGGTCGTTTCGCACTTCCTGCACGCTATGGCAGACCCGCGTACCGACCTCGATCTGAGAGCGGAGCAGCTCCGAAGTCACCTGGCCGCCGATGCGCTCCTCGCATTCGCCGATCAGGGATTGTGGCGGATCGACGATCAGCGCGCGCGTCTCGACGTCTACCAGCAAGTACTCTTCCTCGACCCCGAGGGTGAATTCCGGCTCGAGCGGATTCACGCCTGCCCTCCCCTCGCCGCCTCGCTGTTGTTCGTGCTCGTGCGGCTGAAAACCGACAGCGGCAAGTTTGCGATTATCCGGTGCAGGCCCGCGGCTACCCGGGTCACGCCCTCCGGGTGGTCGATGAGATCCTGGCGCACCTCGATGCCGACGTGTGGCAGGCGCGCGGCTTCGCCGTGGTGATCGATCGTAAAGTCCTGCGGCGCTTTGCCGGAGTACGGCTCGTTGTCGCCGACGACGTAACCACCGGCCCGCAGGCCCGCCAGCAGGATGTCCGCGATGCGCGGATCGGCGTCCCACATGATGCCGATTTCCCATGGCCGTGAGACTCCGTTCAGCACCGGTGTGAAGCTGTGAACGGCGACGATGGCGGGCACGCCGACGGCCGCCTCCAGGCGCCGCACCTGCTCACCGACGGCCGCGTGGTAGGGCCGGTAAATCGCGTCGACGCGTGCCGCGCGCGCGGCCGGCGACAGGCCGCGGTTGCCCGGAATCGCGATTCCGTCGCCAAACTCCAGGAAGGCTTCCGGATCCTGCAGGTCGCGGTTCAGGTCTACGACCAGTCGCGAGTAACCCGCGAGCACCGCCGTCGCATTCAGCGTCTTTGCCAACCGCCGCGCGAGGTCAGCGGCACCGATGTCCTGCGCCAGGTGACTTTGCCTTGCCGCCGGGTCGAGCCCGAGGTCGCCCAGCGACCGCGGCAGGCGCGCGCTCGCGTGATCGCAGACGAGCAGCACCGGCCCGGTCGAATCCCCGTTCAGCACCGCGAACGGCGCCGGCTCGTCCGGCGCCAACACAAAACCCGTACCCCCAGTGATGTCGTCCTGCCGCATGACTCGCAGTATAGGGGTCGGACCACGCCAAGACGCTGAAAAACGTGAAAAACAGCCGGAATACGTGCCGCAGCAAGGGCTTATTCGCCCAATTTCACCGCTGAAAACGAATGTTTAGTGCCGGACAGCAGAATGCCATTTTGGGGCCCTAAATTAGCGAATTAAGGCCAGATTTCCCTTGTTTTTAAGCGATTTTATATTATTTTTCCGCATGTTACGTTGGTCCGACCCCCGGAAAGTCTGGACGGAGGTGGGGCGGGCTATGAAGTAGCCTTGCGCGAAGGCGACGCCGAGGTCGCCGAGCTTGTCGAGCACCTGCTTGGTTTCCACGCGCTCGGCTATGGTCTGGATGCCCAGGGCGTGGCCGACCTGGTTGATGGCGCGCACCATGCTCTCGTCGACGCAGTCGTCGGCGACGTTGCGGATGAACTGGCCGTCGATCTTCAGGTAATCCACCGGCAGGTTCTTGAGGTAAGTGAAGGACGAGAGGCCGCTGCCGAAATCGTCCAGCGAGAACTTGCAGCCGAGCTTCCTCAGCGCCTGCATGAAGTGGATGACCCGCGACAGGTTCGAAATTGCCGCGGTTTCGGTGATCTCGAAGCAGATCGCGCCCCGGGGCAGCTGCTGCTTGCGCAGCTCGTCGACTACGAACTCGAGGAAGCGGTCCTCGCTCAGGGACGTACCGGACAGGTTGATCGCGAGCGTAAACCGCGCTTCTTCTCCCGCCGGCCGGCGGTCCGCGAGTTGCGACAGCGCTTCGCGGATCACCCATCGATCCAGCACCGACATGAGGTTGTAGCGCTCCGCGGCGGGGATGAACTGGTCGGGGCTGACGAGGTTGCCGTCCTCATCCCGCATCCGGAGCAAAAGCTCGTAATGTCCGCGCGCCGCGTGACGGTTGCTGCCAATGCCGATGATCGGCTGGAAGAAGAGCTCGAGCCGGTTCTCCTCCACCGCGCTCGTGATCCGCGATACCCACTTCATCTCTTCGTGCCGCACGGAAGCATCGCTGTGCTGGTAGAGGTGGACCTGGTTGCGCCCCATATCCTTGGCGGAGTAGCAGGCCACGTCGGCCGAGCTCATGACGCTTGCGACGCTCGGGCTGTCGTCGTCGATCAGGACCACACCGATCGAGCAGCGCACGCTGGTGAACGCCTCCTGCCAGGTGAAGCGATGCGCTTCGACGCCGTTGCGGATCGCCTCCGCCACGGCGATCGCGCGCTCCTCGCTGCAGCGCTCGAGCAGGATGCCGAACTCGTCACCCCCGAGCCGTGCCACCACGTCCGTCGAACGGATATTCGCCTGTGCCAGCTCCGAGATCTGCCGCAGCAGCTCGTCCCCGGCGGTATGCCCGAAGGTGTCATTAACCACCTTGAACTGGTCGAGATCGAGGTACAGCAGGGCGTGCCGCACACCATTGCGATGCGCGCTGTCGAGCGCCGTCACCAGCCGGTTTTCGAACTCGCGCCGGTTGATAAGCCCGGTGAGCGAATCGTGCGATGCCTGGTAGGACAGCTGCCGAAACAGGCGCGACTCCTTGCTCACGTCGTGGAACACCATTACGGCGCCGATGATGTTGCCGATGCGATCGCGGATGGGCGCGACCGAGTCCTGGATCGGCACTTCGTGCCCCTCGCTGTTGATCAGCACCGAGTTGTCGGCGAGCGCTATCACGCGCCCCTCGCGCAGGCAGCGCAGCACCGGGTTCTCGACGGGCGCGCGCGTGTGCTGGTTGATGATCATCATGATCTCGTGGATCGGCCTGCCACGCGCATTGCGTATCTCGATGCCGGTGAGGTCCTGCGCCACTGGATTGACGTAGTCGACGCAGCCCGCCGCATCGGTGGTAATCACGCCGTCACCGATTGACTGCAGGGTAACCTGCGCGCGTTCCTTTTCCTCGAAGACCCGCATCTCCGCGATCTTGCGTTCGGTGATGTCGGTGATCGTACCCTCGTGCGCGACGACGTTGCCGCTCTCGTCGTAAATCGCGCGCGAATTTTCCAGCACGACGATCTCGGCACCGTCCTTGCGCCGCAGCCGGTATTCGAAGTTGCGCACAACACCTTGCTCTTCGAGGCGGGCCCAGACGCGCTCGCGATCGATCGGGTTGACGTAAAGCGTCGGCGTGCGGCCGATGCTCTTCAGGTCCTCGGGACCGTCGTAGCCCAGCATCTCGGCCAGGGCCCGGTTCACCGCGACGATCTCGCCGTCGCGCGAGGTGATGTAGACGCCGTCGACGACGTTCTCGAACAGGCCGCGGTAGCGCGCTTCGCTGCTGCGCAGGCGCTCTTCGTCGAGCTGCCGCTTGATCGCAATGCCGGCCAGCCGCGCCATGCGTGCAAGGCGGTCGAGCTCGTCGGTGGTCGGCCGGCGCGCCGTTTCGAGCCAGACATCCAGCGTGCCTATCACGCGATCGGCGGCCCCGAACACGGGGAACGACCAGGCCGCCGCAATGCCCTGCTCTGCGGCGACCGCGTGCAGTCCGGCCGCCGCCGGGTCGCCGGCCAGCGTCTCGACAACCTTCTCGCGGGCGGCAAACGCCGCCACGCCGCAAACCAGGCTCGTTTTTGCAACCGGAACCTGCTTCAGGCGCGCCCGGAAGGCGTCCGCGAGCCCCGGCGCCTGCAGCAGGCTCAGCGTATCGCCCCCGGCATCGACCCCCATGACGGCCGCGTGCATCCCGTCGCCGATCTTCTCGACGCAGCGGCAGATTGAGCGGAGTGTCCGCTCGAAGGGCGCGCTGGAAGCAATCATCTCGAGGATCTTGTTCTGCGCGAAGGCCAGCTCCTCGTTGCGCTTGCGCTCGGTAATATCGGTGATGCTGACGCGGACGAGCCTGCGCCCACGCGCCGGCAGCCGGCTGAAACGCACTTCGCAGGGAAACTCGCGGCCGTTCGAGTCCATGTGCAGCCACTCGAACGTCGGGTGGCCGCCGTTCAGGGCCTTGTCGATCAGGCCGCGCTTGATGCCGAAGGACGGCTGGCCGTCCGCCTGCATCTTCGGGCTCAGCACCTGCGGGCCCACGTTCAGTAGCCGTGCGCGGGACAGGTTGAACAACTGGCAGGCGTTCTCGTTCGCATCGCAGAAGCGATTGGTGTCGACATCCAGGACAACGATCGCGTCCGGCGCATTCTCGACCAGTGCGCGGTAGCGCTCCTCGTTCTCCTTGAGTGCCTTTTCCGCTTCGCGGCGGCCGGTCACGTCGCGCAGGCTGATCGCGAACACCTTGCTGCCTGCCGCCTGCAGGGAGCTCGCATGAATCTCCGCTATGAAGCGCTCACCGTCGGCGCGCGCGGCCTCGACCTCGCCCCCGGTGAACTCCACCTGCGTGTCGTCCACGTCACTGATGAACGGCTGCAGGAACTCCTCCACGGACTGGCCGCTCGCGGCCGGCAGGATGCTGGTCAGCGGCGCGCCAATCAGCAGGTTTCTCGGCAGGCCGAAATAGCGCGAGCAGACCTTGTTGCAATTGCGGATCACGCCCTTCGCGCTGACCGAAAGCAGGCCTTCGGTCACGCTGTCGAAGATTGTCTCGATCGGGGTGGTGAGACCGAATGACCGGGAGGCGGTAAGCGGGTGCGTGGCGCCCAGGGTCCGGCCGCTCGCGTCGGCGTCGCGTTCCGCACAATCCGCGTCCACGGCCCGAAGCAGGTCGGTGAACTCCCGGTGGTAATCACCGGATCGTTCTATGGCGTCCTTGAGCCGTTGTCGGAGTTCGCGATCCATCATCCCCTGACCTCGCCCGGAGCATGCCGGGACGACCTTGTCCCGGAGGAGCGTCCGGACGCGTCCCGCACCCGGCGGGACGCCTTGCGGCGCGCACGAGGCCCCGACGATGGCCGCATCGTCGGGGCGATCGGTGCATGCTTCGCCGACCGCGCTATCTCCCGCGCGGCTTACCGGCTACGTGGAAGCGACCATAGACACGCGCGCGCGCGCGGTCTGTGACCGACATCTCGGATTGCAAAACAAGTTGGGAAAAATTTCCCGGAAAAAAATGCCGGACGGCGGACGTCAGCCCTCGTCGGCCGGCAAGGACTCGATCGCCCCGCCCCCGTCGTCTTGCCGTACCTCGCCTTCGGGCTCCGGCTCGCCGGCGGCGCTGCCGACCTGGATCGGGATCGCGATGGATTTCAGCATCGCGCCGCCCGGCGCCTCGACCTCGGCCGTAACGTTGAGGTACAGCCGCCCTTCCCGCTGCGGCACGACCGTGACCTGCCGGGTCTGGGGTTGCCGCTGGCTCACCCGCACGGCGACTTCGCGCAGCTGGGCCTCGGGAAAGCTCAGGCTGCCCGGGTCGAGAACGTGCCAGCGGAGCTTGACCGGCGCCTCGCCCTCGGTAGTCGAGACCGCGACGTCGATGTTGACGGGGTGGCCGACAATCGGCACACCGATGATGTCGTAGTCGATGGCAATCGGGGCAGTCGGCTTACCGCGCGGCCGCGGCGTTTCCGTAAGCGTCCCCGTCTTCATTTCGCCCTCGGCCGTCGTGCCTCCGGCATCTTCGCGTGCGTCCTTGCAGCCCCCGGCGAGCAGGAGCGCCGCCAGCGCCGGTAGCGCGATGATCCTTAACAGATGTCGATGCATGTGCAATCCCTCGGATGTGCTGCCGCCGCTTACGGCACGGGTGTAACGGCGACGTTGAAACAGGTTCGCGGTGGATAAGTGTCGGGAGTCTCGGCGTCCCGGTAACGGAATTCGACCAGTGCCATGGCGTACTCCCCGGCAGGCAGCGGCTCGGGCACCGTGAAGACTTCGCTGTTGGCGTCGGGGCTGAAGCCCTGTGCGTTTTCACCGGGGGTAACGATCCGGTTCTGCGGCACCCCGTTGCGCAGGATCAGGATGTCCGGATCGCTGTGGTCATGCGCGTCCTCGGGGTCATCCGGCGGGGGGTTGATCGTCCGGATGTCGAAGGTAAGGCGCGCGGGCTCATCGAGTTGCATGCGCAGGAACCGGTGCTCGGAGAGCTTGTTGCCGGTGAATGCAGAGCTGGCGCGATCGTACTGGCTGTTGCTGCAGATTTGCCTGGGCGGGTCACCCGGTATTATCTCGGTGTAAACCGGCACGACGTCCGGATCGTCTTCCGGCTGATCGCGGCCGTCGTTCGGCTCGCCGACGCCGAAGGCCGTTATTCCCTCGCCCCGGATGCCCTGCGCCGCCAGCAGCGCGTCGACGAACGCACTGTCGACCTGGTCGTCCTCTTTCAGCGCCGTGGCGAAGGAAAAGATACTGGTGAAAGCCGGCGTTGCCGCCTGCGGTCCGGTCATCACGCGATAGATCGGGGCAAAGCCGATACTGCCGCTGTCCCCGCCGGCACTGTCGTCTTCGATATCCCACAGGTCGTAAATGAACTCCATGACCGATATTTCGTTGAACCATCCCCGCGTGCCGCCGCCCGAGCCTTCGATGTTGATGGAGAATCCGGACGAGCGCGTGGTATCGCAATACTGCGGGTCGGCAAGCACTATGCCCGACAGCGCCGTCGCGAAGCCTTCGCCGAAGGCCACGCGCATGTCGAGGAAGTCACCCGGGGTATGCGCACCGCCGATGCTGTCCGAACGGGAGAAGGTGTCTTCGAAATAGTGCCCCCATTCGTGGGCCACGACGTGGTCGTCGAACTCGTCGGCGTCGCCGCCGGCATCGCCGAGCAGGAACAGCCGATTCTCGCTGTAGAACGAGGTGGGGATCTCTCCGGGCCCGTCGCCATCGGCGGGTACGTTGTTGGCACTCCAGAAAATATCGAGCGGCTCGAACACCGCCTGGGGCTCCTCGGCCAGCACGAGCAGCATCCCCGCGTACGCGGTATCGAGCACGGCGAAGGGCGCCGCCGCGCGTTTTCCCGTGTAGCTGGCGGTGCTGTTGTCCCAACCGGTCCTGGCCGTCACCTCGCGCGAGCTGTCGGTGCTCCCCGAGTCGAAAGGAGCCGATTCGAGCGCATAAAGCGGCCGCTCCTCGAGGTTCAGGGTACCGTTCCCCGTGAAGGCGTTGTCCCGCACCTCGACATCCCAGCCCGGGTTGCCCGTGCGCTTGAGCTCGGCGCGTACCCGGATGTAAACCTGCGTATTGCCGGTGACCGTCAGCTCGAATTCGCCGGTGTCCGTGGTGACCCCCGCGTCGAGCACGGCATCCGTCGCGGCATCCAGCACCTGCACGCTCGCCTGCCGGATCGGGCGCTGCTGCACCGCGTCGAAATCCAGCCCCTGGCAGCCGGCGCGCGGCGGCGGAAATTCGTAGAACGCCCGGCCCGAAATCGTGACCGGGCCGCTCCCGGGATTGCCATCGCCATTGCCGCCGCCACCGCCGTTGCCGTTGCTGCCCCCGCTCCCGCCGTTGTCGCCGCCGCCGCCGCCACAGGCCGCCAGCAGGCTTGCCAGAACGACGGCCATGAGTCGATTTCGCGGTAAGGGACTTCTGGAGTAATCGGGCACGGGGACCGCTCCGGGCGATAGTGTCGTGGTGGCAGCGAACCGAATGATGCAGTATGGCGGGGCCGCACGGCGGCGAGGCCGGGCTTTTGGGCGCATCGCCATCCTCTCGTCCGGACGATACAGTAAAACTCACGGCGGTTCGGTTCCCGGTTGCAAAAATCGTTCCCCGGATGGCCGCCGGAATTTTGCATGATCGCGAGGATTCCACTGCCGTACTGTTAAAATCGGCGGCCGAACGGACCCGGATCACCAACAGGATCAAAGCGTGAGCAATAAAACGGTACTCGTGACCGGCGGCGCCGGCTACATCGGCAGCCACGTGGTCCGCCAGCTCGGGGAAGCCGGCGAGACGGTCGTCACCCTCGACAATCTCGGCACCGGTTTTCGGGAGGCGGTCACCTGCGGCGAGCTCGTAGTGGGCGATACCGGCGATGCCGATTTGCTCGAGCAGCTTTTCGCCGCTCACGATATCGACACGGTGATGCACTTCGCCGCGCACACCATCGTGCCGGAATCCGTCGCCGAGCCCCTCAAGTATTACGGCAACAACACCGCGAGCAGCCGCACGCTGCTGGACGCCGCGGCCCGGCACGGCGTGCGTCACGTCGTATTCTCCTCGACGGCCGCCGTCTACGGCATCCCGCCGGACGGCCGGGCCTCGGAAGAATCGCCGACGCAGCCGATCAATCCCTACGGCACGTCGAAGCTCATGACGGAGTGGATGCTGCGCGATCTCGCGGCCGCCGGCGGCCCGAGCTTCGTCGCCCTGCGCTACTTCAACGTCGCCGGTTGCGACCCGGGCGGGCGCATCGGGCAGTCGACGCCCCGGGCGACGCTGCTCGTCAAGGTGGCTTGCGAGGCGGCCGTCGGCCGGCGCCGCCACGTGTCCGTCTTCGGCACCGATTACCCGACCCCGGACGGCACCGGCCTGCGCGACTATATCCACGTGGAAGACCTCGCGACCGCGCACCTCGATGCCCTCGCCTACCTCCGGAACGGCGGTGAATCCCGCGTGCTGAACTGCGGCTATGGCCACGGCTACAGTGTCCGGGAGGTCCTGGCCGCCGTCGAGCGCGTGCACGGGGAGCCGCTTAAGGTCATCGAGGAGGCGCGGCGCGCCGGCGACCCGCCGGAACTGGTCGCCGTAGCCCGCAAGGTGCGGGACGTGCTCGGCTGGACACCGCGCTACGACGATCTCGACACCATCGTGCGGACCAGCCTCGCCTGGGAAAAGCGCATTGCCGCCCGCGATCCGACGGCGTACTGGGCGGCATGAAACGTGTACGATGAACGCTGACCGGGAAATGGGCCCATTTCTGCTGCCCTCACCCCTGCCGACGTCCGGACCGACAATATGAGACTGCCTCGTCCACGCTCGCTTAACGGCTTGATCCTGGTCGGTTTCGGGCTGGTCGCGCTGCCCCTGCTGCTCGCGATCCTGTGGGCTCTCGTCAACCTCGGCCGGCTGGCGGAGCAAAGCGGCCAACTGGTAGAGACCGGCGTGACCACGGCGGAGAACAACCGCCAGCTCGCGCAGCAGGTGGCGTCGCTGGAGCGGCTGGCCCGCCAGTACCTCCTGCTGCGCACGCCCGACAGCCTGGCCCTGCTGCGGCAGGACCTCGAATCGCTGGAGAACACGCTCGACTTCATGACCCCGACGGCGGAACGGGCGGACGCGCTGGCGCTTGCCGCGGGCATCCGGGCCGAAGCACGGCGCATCGTCAATGCCCTGCCCGAGGACAACGTGACGCCGGTGGACACCGAGCGCACCATCGCCGAGTTCGCGGCCCTGCGCCAGGACGTTGCCCGCCTGAGCAGCACCCTCGCCTCGCACATCGAGCAGGAGCTCGCCGACCTCCAGGCCGGCATCCGGCGGGCACAGCAGATCTCGGCCTGGCAGACGGCGGCGCTGGTGCCGGGGACTATCCTCCTGGTCCTCTTTTTCACCCTGCTGGTCGCGCGCCCCATCCGGCAGATCGACCGCGCCATCCGCCAGCTCGGGCAAAGCGGCTTTTCGCGCGAGATCCACGTGACCGGCCCGCGCGACCTGGAACGGCTGGGCCGGCAGCTCGACTGGCTGCGCCTTCGACTGCTCGAGCTCGCCCAGGAAAAGAACCGGTTCCTGCGGCACATGTCGCACGAGCTGAAAACGCCGCTCGCCAACATCCGCGAAGGCACCGAGCTGCTATTGGACGGCACTGTCGGCGTGCTCGCGAAGCCGCAGCGCGAAGTGACCGACATCCTGCGCCTGAACGGGCTCAAGCTGCAGCAGCTTATCGAGAACCTCCTGAGCTTCAGTGCCTGGCAGACCAAGAGCGAGGTGCTGACGCTCTCGGAATACCCGCTGCGCGCGCAAATCCTGTCCGTCGCCAGGGCGCAGCAGCTCGCCCTGAAGAGCGCGCAGGTTCGCTTGCGCCTCGACGTCGAGGATTTCCCCGTAACCGCGGATCATGACAAGTTGCGAACCGTTTTCGACAACCTGCTGTCCAATGCGCTCAAATTCACGCCCAAGGGGGGGATGATCGCGGTTCGCGCAGTACGTAACGCGGAAAGCTTCGTGGTGGAGTTCGCGGACACGGGTCCCGGTATTCCGGAAGACGAGCGGCCGCGGATTTTCGAAGCCTTCTTCCAGGGCAGCCAGAAACAGGGCGGCCATATCGCCGGCACCGGCATCGGGCTCTCCGTCGTCCACGAATGCGTGCTGGCGCACGACGGCGCCATCGAGCTGGTCGATTCGCAGGAGTTCTCCGGGGCGCATTTCCGCATCACCATCCCGCAAAAGCGCGAGGCGCCGGTCGAGAGGTTTGCCGCCAGTGCGTAGAGGTTTGCCCGGCAGGTTACGCGTGCTGGCAGCGGCAACGCTTACGCTAACGCTTGCCGCCGGCTGCGCCTCACTG
>CAZSKQ010000035.1:0-4979 GCA_964607425.1 uncultured Woeseiaceae bacterium | reverse complement strand
CGGCAGCGATGTTACCGACGCCGATACGCCGGCCCTCTATATGCAGGAACTGTACACGCTGGCAAGCGGCGATCCCGCGACCCAGGCCGAAATCTACGCCGATGCGGCTGCCGCGGCGTCGCTCACGCCGGACGCGGTGTCGCGGCTGCGCTTCGCGCTGGTGCTGGCGATGCCCGGCCATCCCGGCAGCGACCCGAAGCGGGCGCAGGGTATCCTGCGCGACCTGCTGTCGCGCCCGGAGCTCCTGACACCGCTGGAGAAATCGCTGGCTGTCATCCACCTGCAGGAGGTCGAGGAGCGTCTCGTGCTCGGCGCCGAAGCGCGCCGCCTGAGGGCGGAGAATTCCCGCGCCGAACGCACGGAGGAGGCGGCGGTGGCCCGGCGCATCGCCGCAATCGAGGAGGAGAACCGCCGGCTGCGGCAAGCGCTCGCCGAGGCGGAACAGAAGCTCGAGGCGATCACGACCATCGAGCGTTCGATCCGCGAACAGACGGACAACAACAACGGCAATCGGTAGAATCGGCCCCCTCGGCGCGCAATTTGCGAGCGAAATAAGGATGGCAACGAAAGTTACTGAAATCAAAGGCAAGATCCTCCTGGTCGATGACGACCCGGGCCTTCTGCGGCTGCTCAGCATCCGCCTGCGTGCAGAAGGTTACGAGGTCGAGGCCGTGGAAAGCGCGGAGCTCGCGCTCGCGGTGTTGCACCGCTTCCGTCCGGATCTCGTCATCACCGACCTGCGCATGGACAAGATGGACGGCATTGGCCTCCTGAAGGAATTGCAGCACCGCTCCCCGGGCCTGCGCGTCCTCATCATCACGGCGCATGGCACGATTCCCGATGCGGTGCTCGCCACCCAGAGCGGCGCGTTCGGCTTCCTCACGAAGCCCATCGACAAGGACGAGCTGATGACCACGGTCGAGCGCGCCATGAAGGTATCGGGCGTGCCGACGGTGGACGACGACTGGGCCGAGGAGATCATCACCCGCAACCAGGGCATGAAGGAGATCCTCGCGCAGGCGCGGATGGTGGCGGGCTCGGATGCGCGCGTCCTGCTCACCGGCGAATCCGGCACCGGCAAGGAGCTCCTGGCGCAGGCCATTCACCGCGCGAGCCTGCGCCGTGACAAGCCGTTCGTCGCGATCAACTGCAGCGCCATGGCGGAGAACCTGCTCGAATCCGAGCTCTTCGGGCACGAGAAGGGTGCCTTCACCGGCGCCACCCGCAGTCACAAGGGCCTGTTCCAGGCGGCCGAAGGCGGCACGCTGCTTTTGGACGAGATCGGCGACATGCCGATGCGCCTGCAGGTGAAACTGCTGCGCGTGCTGCAGGAGCAGCAGGTGCGCCCGGTAGGCAGCACCGACGCGATCCACATAGACGTCCGCGTCATCTCGGCTACCCATCGCGACCTGATGGACATGCTGCGGCAGGGACGCTTCCGGGAAGATCTCTACTACCGGCTGAACGTGGTCAACATCAACATCCCGCCGCTTAACCGGCGGCGCGAGGATATCCCGCTGCTGGTCGCGCATTTCCTGCAGGAAATCGCGCAGGAATCGGGGCAGGAGCGCAAGGTGTACGCGCCGGAAGCGGTCGAGCTCCTGGTAACGGCGGAATGGCCGGGGAACATCCGGCAGCTCTACAACGTGGTGCGGCAAAACGTGGCGCTCTCGCGCTCGCCCGTGATCAGCGGCGAGCTGGTGGCGAATTCACTGGGCGAGCACGCGGGCAAGCTCGCCTCGTTCAGCGAGGCGCGCGACGAGTTCACGCGCAATTACCTGTCGCAGATCCTGCAGATCACCATGGGCAACGTGAGCCAGGCGGCCCGGCTTGCCAAGCGCAACCGCACGGATTTCTACAAGCTCCTCGCCCGCCACGACCTGAACCCGGACGCCTTCAAGACGCGCTGACGGCCGGGACGGGCGCGCGGCGCCTCAGCGCTTGGCGCCGTTGCGCTTGGAATAGGTCTCGGCCGACAGCCCGTACTTGTTGAGCAGATCGTAGAGCGTCGGCCGCGTGATGCCGAGTTGTTCCGCCGCGCGGGAGACGTTGCCGAAACTCCTCATCAAGGCCATCCGGATGGCCTTCGATTCGGCGCGCTGGCGCACTTCGCGCAGGTTGAGCGACTCGGGTGTGCGCTCGATTTCGTCGAGGCCGAGATCCGCCGCGGTGACCTGCTTGCCGTCCGCCATGATGACCGCGCTTTTGATCTTGTTTTCAAGCTCCCTGACGTTACCGGGCCACGAATAGGACTCGATCGCATCGCTGGCATCGTCGCTGAAGCCGGTAAACGCCCGCCGTTCCTGCCGCGCGTACTTCGCCAGCAGCGTACGGGCCAGTATCAGGCGGCCCTCCTCGCGCTCGCGCAACGGGGGAATGTCGATCGTGATCTCGCTGACCCGGTAGTAAAGGTCTTCGCGAAACCTGTTCAGCGAGATGAGTTCCGCGGGGTTCTGATTGGTGGCGGAGACGACGCGCACGTCGACCGGGATCTCCTCCCGCCCGCCGACGCGCTCAACCACCCGTTCCTGCAGGAATCTCAGCATCTTGGCCTGCAGTGCGAGCGGCATGTCGCCGATTTCATCGAGAAAGAGGGTGCCGCCGTCGGCGATTTCGATTTTGCCCGGGGTCTGCTTCGTGGCTCCCGTAAACGCTCCCCGCTCATAGCCGAACAGCTCCGATTCGAGCAGGTTCTCCGGGATGGCGGCACAGTTGATGGCGACGAATCGCTTGTCCGCCCTGGGACTCAGCCGATGCAGCGAACGCGCCAGCAACTCCTTCCCGGTGCCGCTTTCTCCCAGCAGCAAGGTGGTCATGGTCGTCGGCGCGATCTTTTCGATAGCCCGGCACACCTGCAGCATGCCTTCGCTTGCGGCGACGATCCCGTCCAGGGGCGATTCGGTCGCGAGGCTTTGCAGGCGCCGATTCTCGAGCTCGAGCTCGCTCAGGTTGAACGCCCGCTCTACCAGCAGTTGCAGGGTCTCGATGTCGACCGGCTTCTGGTAGAAGTCATAGGCCCCCATCGCGATGGATTTCAGCGCGTTTTCCTGGTCGCCGTGCCCCGTGACAACGATGACCTTGGCGTGCGGCGAGAGCTTCAGGATCTCCTGTAACGTCGCCAGGCCCTCCTCGACACCCTGCGGGCTCGGCGGCAACCCCAAGTCCTGGAGCACGACCGGCGGCGCGTGCCGCCGCAGCTCCACGATGGCGGACGGGCGATCCCCGGCGGTCACCACGTCGTACGCGTCGAAGCACCAGCGCAACTGGCTCAGGAGGCCGGGATCGTCTTCGACGATGAGTAGTTTTCTGCTGCTGGCGTTCACGCTTCCCGTCACACGACGCAGTGCGCAGTGTAACGCCGCATTGTGTGCCGCCTGCGCGCCCGAGACAAGCGGAGCCCGTGCCGCGGGCGACGGGCAGCGGGCTATCCCCCGGGCATCGTCTTCTGCGATTACCCTGCCGTCGCCCGTGGCACGGGCTCCTGTGCCGGGCCGTTGCCAGCCCGGTTGTTGCGCTCCGGACTATTGGATCTGCCGGTATGCTTCGTTCGAGAATTCGCTCACGAGGCCGGAAGAATCGTAGGCGGTCAGCGCGAAGTACCAGTCGCCGGGGACCAGGTCCTCGACGACGTAGGTCATGACGCCGGGCGTGTCGACGTCGATCTGGTAGTCGTAAACGCCGGGCATCCGGCCGTAATGTATGGTGTAGCCCGCGAGATCCGTGAGCGCCGTGCCGTCCGTACGCTCATTCGGTGCATCCCAGGAGAGTGTCGTCGAGCTGGTGCCGTGGCTTTCCCGGTTGATGACGATGGTGTCACTGCGCGTATCGCCGGCAGCGTCGGTCGCGGAGACGGTGATCGCGTTGTCGCCCAGTTCCAGCGGAACCTGGTCCACGGTCCAGCTCTCGGTGCCGGATGCCATCCCGCTATGACCCTTGTCGCTGGACCAGGCGACGGAGGTGATGCCGGCGCCGCTGCTCGCGCTGCCGGCCAGATTCATAACATCGTCGGTGGTATCGATCCGCTCCGCGTCGGGGCTGGTAATGACAATGACAAGCCCGGAGGGGGAAGGCTGCTGGGCATCGTCGGTCGGCGGAACTCCTCCTCCCCCGGATCCTCCGCAAGCGGCGACCGCAAACGCCGTCGTGAAAATTATTGTATTCAGCCACGCAAACCGGTGCTTCTTCATCCTGCCATTGCTCCTTTTACTGGCAGGCAAACCCGGCTTTTGGAACGGAGAAGCAAAGCCGCGGCCGTGAGGCGGGTCCCGGTGCAATGTGGATCGCTAAGACCGCCTGCGCATTGCGGCGGAAGAACCGCGCATTCCCGCCGGTTCTTTTCCTGGCAACCCCGCTATCCTTGGACTCAAGTCCGGATCGGTGGCTTTGCGTCCCCGCCTTGCGGCGGGTTTGCCTTTGGTCAGTTCGGGTACGGACCCCTGTTTATAAGCCGCACTGCCCCGCCGAAGCGGCACCCTGCGGCGCTTCTTCCACCCACGCAAAGAGCTAGCGGCCAGGCCGGGCCTGGTCGGTATCTACGTGGCCGCGTCGATCGCTTTGATTCGAAAAACTTGTTCGAATCGATTCGGCAGTTCGTGCCCCCCAAAGCGATGTCGACGGTTATAAGGCAACTAGCGTGCCAGAACTATTTTTACGAGGTACATCAGCAACTTGCCGATCGGCGTGATGGGCGAAAAGCGGGGACTGCCGACAGCACGTCGCCAGGTGGAGACAGTGAGGCAGCCGCGGGGCGGCGAATTTGACATAAGTGATTGACGCAACGCGCTTCGTGTCCTGTCGCCCAAAGGAGACAGTCCGGGTACATTTTGCTTTCGCGCCCGAGTCGACGCAGGGAGCCATTCCCCAAGCACCCCCCGCCGGCGCGACCGAGCGCGTCAATCCAGTGCCCGCCTTCAACGCAGCGTCCCACCCGCGGCGGGCGCCGCTACGTCGCGCCGTCGCCCGCATGGCGGGCTCCTACC
>CAZSKQ010000034.1:0-30212 GCA_964607425.1 uncultured Woeseiaceae bacterium | reverse complement strand
GCGTGCTCGCCGAAGCGCTGAACATTCCGACGTCGATGCAAATCATCGGCAACGATGCGTACATCGTCACGCTGCCCGGCGAGATCTGGAAGATCAAGGACGTTTCGTCGCCCCCGTACGGCAGGTGAGCGGCGTCCGCCGGATCAGACTCGAGGAATGATGGTGGCCAGGAAACTACTCGACACAATTCACGAGACGGCGAAAGGTCTGCACGACGCCGGCTTGATGAATACCCGGACCATGCGCGAGTTCGACGCGCTGTGCCTGGAGCCAGTGAAGTCCATGAGCGCCGCACAGATCCGGCAGCTGCGCCGGCGAAATCACGTCAGCCAGGCTGTCTTTGCGGCTTATCTGAATACGAGTCTCTCGACCGTACAGAAATGGGAGCGCGGTCAAAAGAAGCCGAATGGGCCGTCGTTGAAGTTGCTGAACCTGGTGGAGCGAAAGGGGCTGGAGGTGCTCGGCTGATTCACAGCGGAGCGATCATCATGGGTAGATTCAGCATCAGCCTTGATCGCAGCGACTGGCGCAGATAGTCGAGGAACTCGAGGCACGGCGCGCGTCCTGGGAAGTCACGGTGCGGCATCTCGAAGGCCGGGAGGTCGATCAGGTGATCGAGGACTGCCACGATGCAGAAGAAGCCCGCGCGCTGGTCGCAACTTATGACCGTCTGTTTGGCGAACTCTGTTCGCAACTGCGCGCCTGATTCTCAAATCCGAAAGGTCCTTCAAATGCCGGCGTGCTCTTACCGGTTGTCGGGCGATGAAGCCGAAGCACTGGTTGACGACGGCGGCATCCGTCGGCCTTCAATCGACCGCATTACTGACGCTCGAGGTCTTTCGGGGCATTTCGCCGGAATTCGGTAGCGGCGCGAGGAGCGCCGCCGCCGCACAATACTCGTGACCGCCATGACACTTAGAAACCTTCTGAGGACCGCCCGACCGGTTGCGCATGAGACCGCACCGACGCGAGTGCACCGTGCACTCGAGTCGGGAATGGACAGTCGATGGTCGGTGGTGTATCGTTGGTGTATGGCACGCACCAACATAGACATCGATGAGGCTGCTTGTCGGGCGGTGATGAAGCGGTACGGCTTGGCCTCCAAGCGCGAAGCGGTGAATTTCGCCCTTCGGACGCTCGCCGCGGAGCCGCTGAGCATTGGGGAAGCCCGCAGCCTGCGCGGTTCCGGTTGGGAAGGGGATCTCGACGACATGCGGCAGAGCCGCGTCAAGTGATCCTCATCGACACATCGGCTTGGGTGGAGTTTCTTCGCGGCACCGGCAGCCGCGCTTGTGAGCGCGTCGACGCGTTACTCGGCACTCGCATCGCGACCTGCGATCCCATTCGCATGGAGGTTCTTGCGGGCGCACGCGACGAGCGGCACCTGCACGATCTCCGACGTTTGCTCGCGCGCCCTTCCGTACTCCCAACCGCTGCGGGCGATTATGAGAATGCCGCCGTGCTGTATCGGGCCTGCCGGCAAAACGGCGCAACAGTCCGCAAGCTCATCGACTGCCTGATCGCAGCGGTCGCCATCCGCGCCAATGTGCCCATCCTCCACGCTGATGCGGACTTCGACACGCTCGCGCACCACACTTCGCTTCGAGTCGACGACCTGTAGATCGTCACTGTCAAATGACGGGTAGTTTCGCGACCAGATACGCGCTGAACTCCGGGAAGAAATGCAGCGGGTCGCTTCAGCCTGACAGCGCCTCGAGGGCTTCGCGGCCACCAGGCGTCGACAGCCACGCAACTGCGGCACAATTCAGGACGACATTCAGCCAAAACACCACCCGGAACGGCTGCTTGCGCGATTTGTGGCGCAACACGCCTTGCGCAAGCCATGCGCCGGGCCAGCCGCCGATCAACGCCAGCAGGTGCAGCGTTCCTTCGCTCGTCCGCCAGCGGCCCTTCTGCGCGGCGGACTTGTCGATCGCGTAGGCGACGAGGGTAACCGCGCTGGCGACCGGGTAGACCAGGAGTGCGACGGGCGAAAGATCCCCGAGGAGCACGGCTGCACCCACGGCTGCGAAGAACATCGTCACGCCAAGCAGCGCCGCCGCGGAGCAAAGCGGATTCACTTCGCTGACCCGCGACCAGATACGCGCCGAAATCCGGGAAGATGCAGCGCAACGGCGAGGTACAGGATTAGCGAGCTCCGCAATCATTCATTTGCTATCCGCTCCGAGATGTCGTCCGCCCGCTGGCTCGCGCGGAACTCGATGATCCGGAAGTTCGCGAGACCGTGCTCGTGGAACGGGTCCTCGCGAATGATTCGTTCGATTTCGCCGCGGTCCTTGCCGACGGCCAGGATAATGCCGCCGTCGCGCGGTATCTTCCGGCCGGACACGAGGAAGTTGCCCGCGGCATAATACTTCTTCAGGAACCGGACGTGCGCCCGCATGTGCGCATCGATCTCGCGCAGGTCCGCCTTGTAGGCGAGCTCTATCACGAACATTGGCGCTCCCTCGTATGAGACTAGACCGATAACCGGAAGCAACAGCACATGAAAATATGGGTGGACGCCGATGCCTGTCCCGGCGTCATCAAGGATATCCTGTTCCGGGCGGCCAATCGCACCGGCACGCTCACGACGCTCGTCGCCAACCAGCCGCTGAACGTGCCTGCCTCACCGTTCATCAGGACGATCCGGGTCGCCTCGGGCTTCGATGTCGCCGACAACGAAATCGTCAAGCAGGCCGAGGCCGGCGATCTCGTGATCACGGCCGACATCCCGCTGGCGGCGGAGATCATCGAGAAAGGCGGGCATGCGCTCAACCCGCGCGGCGAGCTCTATACGACGGAGAACATCAGGGCGCGGCTGAACATGCGCGATTTCCTGGATACCCTGCGGGCGAGCGGCGTGAACACCGGTGGGCCGGCGGCCATCAGTCAAAGGGATCGGCAGGCGTTTGCTAACAACCTGGACCGCTTACTGGCACGTCATCGTGAGGCTTGATCGGTGCCCGGTCGGGCGGTTGATTGAAAGATGCGCGAGACAGATGCCACTTTGGCCGCACCATATTCGTCGAACTGTGATCCCGTAACCGTGGTAAACCGCTCTGTGCTGCTACGCTGCATATTCCCGGTAAAGCGAGGTCGCCATGGCCGCCAGGAATCCGCAGCAAGCCCGTCCCGCCACGGACGCTGCCCGGCTCACCTACCGGCAGCTCAAGGCCGACCACCGCCGCCTGCGTGACGGCTTTCCCGAAGCCCTGCGCCTCCGCACCCACCGCGCCCTGAGTTGGCTCGAACGGGCGGAAATGGAGCCCGCCGATGCCGACGCCCGCTTCCTCTTCCTCTGGGTCGCTTTCAACGCTGCCTACGCCCGCGAGATCCCGGAGCGCGAGCGCTTCAGCGAACGGCGCGTGCGCATGAACTTCCTGCGCGAGCTCATCGCCGCGGACGAGGAGGGGCTGCTTTACGGCGCCGTGTGGCGTCACTTCCCGCGCTCGATCCGCGTCTTCCTGGACAACAAGTACGTGTTCCAGCCGTTCTGGGACTTCCAGACTGGCCGCATCACCGAGGACGAGTGGGAGTCGAAGTTCCGCTTCAGCAAGGCCGCCGCGACGCGGGCCTTGGGGCGGATGCACACCGCCAAGGTTCTCGCCATCCTGTTCGAGCGCCTGTACGTGCTGCGCAACCAGCTCGTGCACGGCGGCGCCACCTGGAACAGCGCTACCAATCGCAGCCAGGTGGCGGACGGAGCGCGCATCATGGACGTGCTCGCGCCGATCGTTATTCATCTGCTCATGCGAGAGCCGGGGCGGGCGTGGGGGGAGCCTTGCTATCCGGTGATCGCTGAGTAAGCGTGTCCGTGTGGCACCCTCCCTGACGTTCGAGGTCTTTCGGGACATTTCGCCGTGATTCGGCGGCGGTGCGGGAGCCCCGCTGCCTCATGATACCCGCCAGGATACTGAACGCCGCCGTCGCGCGGAAACGGCAGCGCGCCGGACGAACGGAAGGATCTTCCTGAACAACGTCAGCAGCCGGAGCGATCAGGGGCCAGATCATGGAGGGACTTGATTCCTGGCCGCTTGAGTTTGTACAGATTTCTGTACATACTAGCGACGCATGCGCTCAAGAGGCCGAAAAAAGATGGACGTAATGACCTACTCCGATACCCGCGCCAGGCTCAAGGAGGTGATGGAGCAGGTGGTGGCGGACCGCACACCGGTCGTCGTTACGCGGCAGAAGGCCGAGGCTGTTGTGATGGTTTCCCTGGCTGACTGGAACGCCATGGAGGAGACGCTGCACCTGCTTTCCAATCCCGCGAACGCAGAGCGCCTTCGTGCATCCATCGGCCAGCTCGAGGCGGGCGGTGGAACGGAGCGTGTACCCATCGAACCGTGAAGCTGGTCTTCTCCAGCCAGGCCTGGGAGGAGTATTTATATTGGCAGATAACCGATCCTAACGTGCTCGAGCGGATCAACGAGCTGATCAAGCAGTGCCGGAGGACGCCATTCAAGGGCACCGGCAAGCCCGAAGGCCTCAAGGGCGACCTGACAGGTTGGTGGTCGCGCCGCATTACGCTGGTGGATCGGCTGGTTTATCGGGTGAGCGGCAAGGGCACCGGGCGGCAACTGGAGATCGCGCAGTGCCGATTCCACTACTGACTTGGGGCGCTGCAAGCCGCTTGGTCGGTCCGCGCAGGAATAACTAACCTCTCGTCATGCCGCTGGTCTACCTGCCGAAATTCAGCGAATTCTTCCTGTGGGGAGAAGGATCCGACGTTCCCCGGCTTGCCACGCTGGCCGAGCCCGGCGCGCCGGCGCTGGCGAACGTGGTTGCTCCGGGCAAGCGCGGGCACGTCGAAGGCCGTGCCTTGCCGCTCTTCGAGACGCTCACGCGGCTCGCCGTGGTTCCGGCAGCGGAAGTCCAGGCATTGCCGGGGTCGGTCGCGTCCTGGACCCTTGCGAGCAAGCTTGCGCTCGATCTCACGAGCCGCGAGCGCATCGTGCCGACCCTCGTCCGCTCGAACGGCAAGGTTCGCGCGCGCTGGGCGGCCGCCTTGCATGCCGCCGAGGATGCCGGCCGCGTGCACGACATCGCGCGCAGCATGCCGCCCGCCGCGCATGCGGTGCCGGCACCCGCCGGGCGCGCTCGTTCGGTCTGGGCACCGGAGACGCTGCTGCGCACCTTCCTCGACGCGGCCGTCGACGCGCTCGTTCGCGCGGCGAGAGGCGGGCCCGCCGCGCCGGAACGGCCGGGATCGGCAAGCGCTCCGACAGCGCGGCGCACCGCCGCGCGCAAACGAAAGCGCAACGGCGGCGGCGCGGATGCCGACGACGGTCATCTGCCGTGGGAGGACCGCTGGCTCGCGGCGCTCGAAGGCCCCGACGACAGCTTCGAGCCGCAAGGCTTCGCCGAGCGCACGCTGATCGACGACCTCGATTCCTGGAGCCGGCCAGTGCTCGGCTTGCACGATTCGCTCCGCGCCTGTTTTCGCCTCGAGCTGCCCGTGGATGATGGCAAGATCTTCGCGCTGCGCTACCTGCTGCAGTCGCCTGACGATCCGAGCCTGCTTGTTGAGGCGGCGGACGTGTGGCGCACAAAAGGGCGCCGCCTGGCCACGCTCGGCCGCGCGTTTCGCGATCCGCAGGAGTCGCTTCTCGAGGCGCTGGGCCGGGCCGCGCGGCTCTTCCCGCCGATCCGCGCGAGCCTCGACGAAGCAAAGCCCGCGGGGCTCGAGCTCGCGGCCGATGCCGCCTGGGCGTTCCTGGGCGAAGCCGCGCCGGCGCTCGCCGAGGCGGGATTCGGCGTGATCGTGCCGGCCGAAATCACGGCCGCGGGCCAGAGACGCCTGCGCCTCAAGATGAAGGTCGGCGCGGCGACGAAAACGGCCGGCGCCGTTTCGGGCGCGGCCGGCTTCGGCCTCGACGAGATGCTGTCCTTCGATTGGGAAGCGGCGCTCGGCGAGCACGCGCTGTCGAAGCGCGAGCTCGGCGCGCTGGCTCGGGCCAAGGCGCCGCTCGTGCGTCATCGCGGGCAATGGGTCGTGGTCGATCCGCGCGAGCTCGCCGGGATCCGCAAGCGCCTCGCCGACGGCGAGGGCAGGATACGCACATCCGATGCGCTGATTGCCGCGCTTTCCGGCGAGACGACGGTGGACGGCGTCCGGGCCGCCGTATCGGCGCGCGGGAGCTTCGCCGCTGTGCTGGAGCGATTGCACGACGCGGCGCGTACCGATCGCCGCTCGCCGAAATCGCTGCGCGGAGAACTGCGGCCGTACCAGGCGCGCGGCTTCGCCTGGGCCCTGACCATGGCTGAGCTCGGCCTCGGCGCGTGCCTGGCCGACGACATGGGGCTCGGCAAGACCATCCAGCTTCTCGCGTTCCTGCTCGAGCGCGCCGAGCGCGCGCCGCGCGACCGCCGGCCGGCACTACTCGTCGCGCCGACCTCGGTGCTCGGCAACTGGGAGCGCGAGATCGAGCGCTTCGCGCCCAGTCTTAAAGCCATCCCGCACTACGGTCCGGACCGCGCGCGCGACCCGAAGGACATTCCGCGGGGGCGCGGCACGTTCGTGCTGACGAGCTACGGATTGCTGCGCCGCGATCTCGATCTCCTGTCGCGCGTCGAGTGGTCGACCGTCGCGCTCGACGAGGCGCAGAACATCAAGAATGCGGCGTCTGCGACGGCGAAGGCCGCGCGCGCCTTGCCTGCCGCCCACCGGTTTGCACTGACCGGCACACCGGTCGAGAACCGCCTGTCCGAGCTCTGGTCGATTCTCGAATTCCTGAACCCGGGGCTGCTCGGCCCGCTGGAGACGTTCCGGCGCGAGTATGCCGTGCCGATCGAGCGCTACGGCAACGACGTTGCCGCGGCGCGCCTGAAGCGCATCGTCGCCCCCTTCCTTTTACGGCGCCTGAAGAGCGACCCCACGATTATTGATGACTTGCCGCCAAAGAACGAGATGAACGTCGTCTGCACGCTGACGCGCGAGCAGGTCACGCTCTACCAGGCGGTCGTCGACGAGGAGATGCGGCGCATCGAATCGGCCGAGGGCATCGAGCGGCGCGGGCGGGTACTCGCCCTGCTGTCCTTCCTGAAGCAGGTCTGCAATCACCCGGCGCAGTATCTCGGCGAGCCGGGGCCGCTCGCGCGACGCTCCGGCAAGCTCGAGCGGGTCACCGAGATGCTCGAGGAAGCGCTGGCGGCCGGCGACAAGGCCCTCGTGTTCACGCAGTTTCGCGAGATGGGCGACCGGCTCCAGAGCCATTTCGACACGCGCCTCGGCGTCGAAACCCTGTTCCTGCACGGCGGCACGCCGAAGCGTAAACGCGACGAGATGGTGCGGCGCTTCCAGGAGCTGCCGCAAGGCCCGCGCATATTCGTGCTCTCGGTCAAGGCCGGCGGCACCGGGCTCAACCTGACCGCGGCGAGCCACGTGTTTCACTTCGATCGCTGGTGGAACCCGGCGGTCGAGGACCAGGCGACGGATCGGGCGTACCGGATCGGCCAGCGCCGCGCCGTGCAGGTGCACAAGCTCGTCTGTGCGGGGACCGTCGAGGAGAAGATCGACCGGCTGCTCGAGCAGAAGCGCGGCCTGGCTTCCCGCATCGTCGGCGCGGGGGAGCAGTGGATTACCGAGCTCGGCAACCGCGAGCTGCGGGAGCTGTTCGCGCTCGCCGAGCACGCGGTCGCCGACGACGATGAAGCCACGGAGGACGCGCTTTGAGCCGTCGCAAAAGTTGGGATTGGGACTGGTACGACGCGCCGCCCAAGCGCCCGCCGCCGAAGGGCGGTATCCGGGTGAAGAAGGCCGGCACCACGTGGTGGGGCCGGCGCTGGATCGAGGCGCTCGAGGCCATGTCGAGCGGCTACTCGAGCCGGCTCGCGCGCGGCAAGACCTATGCGCGCGCGGGTCGGGCGCACGATCTCTCGATCGGCGGCGCCAAAGTCACCGCGAAGGTCACGGGTTCGCGCGAGCCCTACAAGGTGCGTATCGAGCTTGCGGCGCTTGGCAATGCGGTCTGGGACCGCGCAATCGAGGCCATGGCCGCGAAGGCGCAGTTCGCCGCGGACCTGCTCGCCGGACGCATGCCGGACGACATCGACGACGTGTTCAAACAGGCCGGCAAGAGCCTCTTCCCGGTAAAGACGTCCGATCTTCGCACCGATTGCAACTGCCCGGACTGGGCGAATCCCTGCAAGCACGTTGCGGCGGTGCATTTCGTGCTCGGCGAGGCGTTCGACCGGGATCCGTTCCTGCTGTTCGAGCTGCGCGGAAGGTCGAAGGACCGAGTGCTCGAAACATTGCGGGCCGCGCGTGCGGGCGGTAGTGCACCGGTCGCCGCAGGCAGCCCTGCAGGGGGTCGTCGACCGGCTGGAAAAGTGCGCCGGCCCGGCAAGGGGAGCGGCACTGCCCGGGCCGATACGGCGGCGGATTTAGCGGCGGAGGTTGCGATCGCGACGGTGTCGCTCGGCCGACTGAAGGCCGCCGATTACGATACGCCGCCGGAGGCGCTCCCGTCGCTCCGCTTCGGCTTCGATGGGCCGCCGGTTTCGGGCGCGTTGCTGCACCAGCTCGGGGCGCCGCCCGGCTGGAGTGCGCCGGTTACGCCTGCCGACAAACTTGGTCCGGTCGTCCGGGCGGCGGCGGATGCCGCACGCCGGCTGGCGCTGGAATCAGCGTAGCGCAGCGGAGCCGTAATACGTATTTCCAGCGAAGCGGTCAAAACAGCGGATTGGACGATTGACTCGAAGACGGGGGAGGCATATGCTCAGGCCTATGACATGTCGCGCAGGAAGCATGATGTCCCAGGAGCGCGAAGCCAGTCTCTTTCGCAACGGCCGCAACCAGGCCGTTCGCATTCCGCGAGAGTTCGAGTTCTCGGGGGAACGCGTGATCATGCGTAAAGTCGGACGCCGACTCATCCTCGAGCCGATGCCGCGACGGAAACTGGCGGATGTTCTGGCGGAGCTCGAGCCCCTGCCGCCCGATGAGACTTTACCCGACGTCGACGAGGGACTGCGTCCGCTGGATCGAGACCCGCTGGGCTGAGCGGTGTACCTTCTCGACACGAACATTATCGGGGAACTGGCGCGCAACCCTCACGGGCCGCTCGCCAGCCGGATTTCAGCGTTGCCGCCCGACGATTACTGTATCAATCCGATCGTTGCATCCGAGATCGAGTATGGTCTGGCAAAGCGCAATTCCGGGAGGCTTCGGCAACAAGTCGAAGCGATCCTGAGCGCCGTGCCGGTACTCGACCTGCCATCAGACATCGCGGCGCACTATGGCCGAGTTCGGGTCGGGCTCGAACGACAGGGCACGCCGATCGGGCCGAACGATCTCCTTATCGCTGCCCATTGCGTTGCATCGTCAATTACCATCGTGACTGGAAATGGCGGGGAGTTTCGACGCGTAGAAGGGTTGCGGGTCGAGAACTGGTTGCTAACCTGCTGAGTGAAGATAGGGGCGGTTGGCCAAAAGCTCGGTCTCTTCAGGCGGTCGGAGCCACCGCGGAATAAAGACTTCCGGCGTTCCGCTCACCCTGCAACGGTGGCAAAGTACCGGCAAACCGCGGCCACCGGGGTCCGCTTCCCGAGCCAGGCATGGACTACGATTTCTTACACAACCTGAGACGCAACCACCCGGCCTGGCGCTTGCTGGCCGCTGACGGCGCCCCGTTCGTCGTGGCCTTCCTCCACCGGACCTTCGTCGATCCCAACGTCAGGGTTCTGGGCGAGAAAGCCTTGACGGCGAAGCTCGAGGACTACCTCCACTACCTGCGCCAGTCGGCCGGCGAGGACGCTTTCCCAAGGCCTGCGCGCGATTACCTGCGCGATTGGGCCGACGACGCCCGCGGCTGGCTGCGCCGCTACTATCCGCCCGGGTCGGACGAGCCGCATTTCGACCTGACGCCGGCCGCCGAGCGGGCGATACAGTGGCTCGCCGGCCTCGAGCAGCGTCATTTCATCGGCGCCGAGTCGCGCCTCAAGCTGGTATTCGACCTGCTGCGCCAGATCGCGATCGGCAGCGAAACGGATCCCGACGTCCGCATCGCCGAGCTCCGGCGGCGCCGCGCCGACATCGATGCCGAGATCGAGCGCATTCGCGGCGGAGCGCTGCCGCTGCTGGACCCGACGCAACTCCGCGAACGCTTCGTGCAGGCCACCGATACCGCCCGGGCGCTGCTCGCCGACTTCCGCCAGGTCGAGCAGAACTTCCGCGACCTCGATCGCCAGGTGCGCGAGCGCATCACCACGGCCGACGGCAGCAAGGGAGAGCTGCTGGAAGAGATCTTCGGCGAGCGCGACGCCATCGTCGACTCCGACCAGGGCAGGAGCTTCCGCGCCTTCTGGGACTTTTTGATGTCACCGGCACGCCAGGAGGAGCTGACGGGACTCCTCGAGCAGGTTCTCATCCTTGAAGACGTGGCCGAGCTGTCGCCCGACCCGCGCCTCAGGCGCGTGCACTACGACTGGCTGAGCGCCGGCGAAGTCACGCAGAGAACCGTCGCCCGCCTGTCGGAGCAGCTCCGGCGTTACCTCGACGACCAGGCGTGGTTCGAGAACCGCCGCATCATGGAGGTGCTGCGCGACCTGGAGCAGCGCGCGCTTGCGGTGCGCGACGCACCGCCCCGCGGCTCCGTGATGTCGCTGGCAGCAGCATCGCCTGCCGTGGCGCTGCCGATGGAGCGGCCGCTCTTCAGCCCTGCGGTGAAGCCGGTGATCGAGGAACAGGCCCTCGTCGAGGGTGAGGCGGACATCGATACCGCCGCGCTGTTCGAGCAGTTCTACGTCGACAAGGAGCGGCTGCGTGCTCGCTTGCGCAAAGCCCTGCAGACACGCCGGCAGATCAGCCTCGCCGAGCTCCTGGAGGCCCACCCGCTCGAGCAGGGACTGGCCGAGCTGGTGGCGTGGCTCAGCCTCGCGACCGGCGAAGAATCGGGCGTCGTCGACGAGGAGCGGCTGCAGAACGTCACCTGGCGGGAGGCGAATGGGCGCACGCGGCAGGCCACCCTGCCGACCGTTATCTTCGTTGCGGAAAGTGCAGGCCCCGCCCATGCCTGACGTGCAGCAGAATACCGGCGAGCATACGGGCCTGCCGGCGCTGTCGCCGGTGCTGATCACGCTGTTCAAGGGCGTGCTGTACCAGGACCAGTCGCCGGACCTGTGGCGCTCGCTGCTCGAGCTGCAGGGGCGCGTCCGGGATCATGCCGGCGTCTTCGGACTGGAATTGATGCTCGATGAAGCCGAAGGCTTCGCCTACCTGCGCCAGCGATCGGCCGATGACGAGACGGAGTTGCCGAAGCTCGTGCAGCGCCGCCAGCTCGGCTATGCCGTCAGCCTGCTGCTCGCGCTCCTGCGCAAGAAGCTTGCTGAGCACGACGCGGGCGCCGGCGACGCGCGCCTGATACTCTCGCGCGAGCAGATCGTCGACCTCGTGCAGGTCTTCATGCCGGCCGGCACGAACGAAGCAAAGCTGGTCGACAGGATAGACGCCGACGTCAACAAGGTCATCGAGCTGGGCTTTCTGCGGCGGCTGCGGGGACAGCAGGACCAGTTCGAGGTGCGGCGGATCCTGAAAGCATTCGTGGATGCGCAATGGCTTTCGGATTTCGACCAGCGGCTGGCAGAGTACCAGGCGCAACTCGACGATGGCGGCGAATGAGCATGTAGGAGCGCGCATTGCGCGCGATGCTGCGATTGGCGGGCAGGGCATCGCGCGCGATGCGCGCTCCTACAGGCGCAATGGACATGACCGACACTATCAATGACATGACCGACGCTTCTGCTGAAGGACAACTCGATTTCGCCGTCAGCGATGCCCGTGCCGGCTTCAGGCTGCAGCGCTTCGAGGTCTACAACTGGGGCACCTTCGACAAGCGCGTCTGGGTGCTGGAGCCGCGCGGCGAGAACAGCCTCGTAACGGGCGACATCGGCTCGGGCAAGTCGACGCTGGTCGATGCCCTGACGACGCTGCTCGTGCCCGCGAACCGGATCACCTACAACAAAGCCGCCGGAGCCGATTCGAAAGAGCGTACGCTGCGCTCCTACGTCCTCGGTCACTACAAATCGGAACGCGCCGACGCCGGCTTTGCCGCGAAGGCGGTACCGCTGCGCGATCACAACGGCTATTCGGTCATCCTCGGCCACTTCTACAACGAAGGCTACGACCGCCACGTGACGCTCGCGCAGGTATTCTGGTTCCGCGATGTCCAGGGACAGCCGGCCCGCTTCTATATCGTCGCCGACCGGGCCCTTTCGATCGCCGGCAATTTCTCCGGTTTCGGAAAGGAGATCAAGGATCTGCGCAAGCAGTTGCGCGCTGCCCGGGAGATCGAGATCTTCGATTCCTTTCCCCCGTACGGCGCCGCGCTGCGGCGGCGCTTCGGCATCGGCAACGAGCAGGCGCTCGAGCTCTTCAACCAGACGGTGTCGTTGAAGTCGGTCGGCAACCTGACCGAGTTCGTGCGCGGGCATATGCTGGAGCCGTTCCCGGTCGAGGACCGCATCCGGCAGCTCATCGCGCACTTCGACGACCTGGACCGGGCCCACCGCGCCGTGCAGAAAGCGAAAGCGCAGATCGAAGCGCTCGAGCCGCTGGTCGCGGACGCGACACGCCACGCGGAATTGACCGGCAAAGCCGAGGAGCTGCGCAGCAGCCGCGACGCGCTGCGGCCCTGGTTCGCGCAACTGAAAAGCGAGCTCCTCATCGAACGTATCGAGCGCCTGGATGCCGATATCGAGCGCCTGGCCGCGCAGCTCGCGAACGGAAGGGCGAAACGCCGGGCCCTGGAAGCCGAGCGGGACGAGGTGCGCCAGGCGATCAGCGACAACGGCGGCGACCGCCTCGAGCGCCTGAAGATCAATATCGAGCGGCTGGCACAGGTGCAGGCAGAGCGGCGGGTGCGCGCCGACACCTACAACGACCTTGCACAACGAACAGGACTTTCAGCCGCCGCCGGCGAGGCGCAGTTCACGGCCAACAAGCGCGAGGTCGAGCGGCTGCTCGCGGAGCTCGGGTCCGTCGAGGCGGAGATCCAGAACCGCATGACCGAAGCGCACGTGAACCTGCGCGGGCTCGAGGATCGCCGGAACGTGCACGAGGCCGAGATCGCTTCCCTGCGCAAGCGGCGCTCCAACGTTCCCGCGGCGATGCTGGCGCTGCGCGAGCAGCTCTGTGCGGACTTGGAGCTCGATCCGGAAGAGCTGCCGTTTGCCGGCGAGCTTCTGCAGGTGCGCGACGGCGAGCGCGACTGGGAGGGCGCGATCGAGCGGCTCCTGCACAGTTTCGGTCTCTCACTGCTGGTGCCGGACGCGCACTACCGGACGGTGGCCGAATGGGTCGACCGCACGCACCTGCGCGGCCGGCTCGTCTATTTTCGTGTGACGGAGGGCGCCGACCGGGGCCTCCCGGATCTGCATCCCGAATCGCTGGTGCGAAAGCTTTCAATCCGGCCCGATTCCGGGGTTTACAGTTGGCTGGAGGTCGAGCTCGCGCGGCGCTTCGATTACGCCTGTTGTTCGGACCTGGAACAGTTCCGCCGCGAGCGCCGCGCGGTGACCCGCGCCGGACAGGTGAAGTCCGGCGGCCAGCGCCACGAGAAAGACGACAGGCACGCGATCGACGATGCTTCGCGCTACGTTCTCGGCTGGAACAACGCGGCGAAGGTTGCCGCGCTGAAGAAGCTCGTCAGCGACTTGGGTCGGCAGATCGAGACGGCGGCCGGGGGCTACGCCACGATCCAGGAGGAGCACCGCTCGTTGCGTGAGCGCGAGGTCGCCTGCAGCAAGCTTGCGGTATTTGAGAGCTTTCGCGACCTGGACTGGCGCGCGCCGGTGCGCGACATTGAACGCCTGGAAGCGGAGCGCAAAGCGCTGGAAGCTGCGTCGGACGTCCTCCGAACGTTGCAAGGGCAGCTCGACGAGATCCGCAGGCGGCTGGCCGCGTTCGACGAAGCGCTGCAAAAGACGAGCAACCAGCACGCTGTCGCCGGCGAGAGACGCGATGCCGCGCGGCAATCCCTGTCCGACGCGCAGATCCTGCTGGATGCGACGCCCGAGGAAGGAAAAGCGCGCTGGTTCCCGGTGCTCGAGGAGCTGCTCCCCGAGGCGCTCGGGGAGCACCGGCTGACGGTGGAGTCCTGTGACAACCGGCAGACGGATATGCGCGTCTGGTTGCAGGCGAAGATCGACGCCGAGGACAAGCGCCGCGAGCGGCTGGGAGCGGGGATCATCGATGCGATGCGGCGCTACAAGACTGCCTGGCCGGTCGAGACGACCGAGGTGGACGTCAGCATCGATGCGGCCGACGAATACCGGACAATGCTGGAGCAGCTCCGCGCGGACGACCTGCCGCGGTTCGAGGCACGCTTCAAGGAGCTTCTCAACGAGAACACCATTCGCGAGGTGGCCAACTTCCAGGCCCAGTTGAACCGGGAACGCGAGGAGATCCGCGAGCGCATCGAAACGATCAACCGGTCACTCCACGAGATCGACTACAACACGAACCGTTATATCTGCCTGCTGGCCGAGCAAGCCCAGGACCAGGATATCCGTGATTTGCGCGACAGCCTGCGCGCCTGCACGGAGGGCGCGTTGACAGGCTCCGAGGACGAGCAGTACTCGGAAGCGAAGTTCCTGCAGGTCCAGGCGATCATCGAGCGCTTCCGCGGGCGCGAGGGCCAGAGCGATGCCGATCTTCGCTGGACGCGGAAAGTGACGGACGTGCGCAACTGGTTCCTGTTCTCGGCGTCGGAACGTTGGCGCGAGGACGACGCCGAGCACGAGCATTACACCGACTCCGGCGGCAAGTCCGGCGGACAGAAAGAGAAGCTCGCGTACACGGTGCTGGCCGCGAGTCTCGCCTATCAGTTCGGGCTGGAATGGGGCGAGCAGCGATCCCGGTCGTTCCGTTTCGTCGTCATCGACGAGGCTTTCGGCCGCGGATCGGACGAGTCCACGCGCTATGGCCTGGAGCTCTTCCGCAAGCTCAACCTGCAGCTCCTGATCGTCACGCCGCTGCAGAAGATCCACGTAATCGAGCCCTATGTCGCGAACGTCGGTTTCGTGCACAACGAGGACGGGCAGCACTCGTTGCTGCGCAACCTGACGATCGAGGAATACCGTGCCGAGCAGGCGGCGCGGCGGATGATCAACGTCTCGTGAGTCGTTGGACAACGGCACGCTCGATCGTCGAGCGCCTGGAAAGGCGCTGGAACAGCGGTGAGATCCTCGCGGCGCGGCTGAACGGTGAGGCGCTCTTCCCGATGGAGATCAGGCTTCGCCGCCCGAGCCCGCGCGAGATCGCTGAGCAGTTCGGCGAGGTCAGCGACTGGGCGCGGGAGCTGGCCGCAGCGAGCCGCGAGGCGCGGAGCAGCGGCTTCGAGCTGCGCCGGGAGACCCTGAACAACAGGGTGCAGGGTGCGAACGCCCTGCCCGTCAGTGCCATCATTCCGACTGAAAGCGATGCGTTGGAGCTGATCGGCAAGCGCCGAGCCGTGGTGCGGTTCCAGGCATTGGCCGACGAGACGCTGGTCCGTCATCCCTCCCTCCGGGACTGGCTTGCGCGCCGTCCGCACCGGGCGCTGGAGCATGCGGCCGAGTGGGACCGGGTGCTGGCTGTACTGGACTGGTTCGTAGCGCACCCGCGGCCGGCGCTGTACCTGCGCCAGCTCGACATTCCCTCGGTCGATACGAAATTCATCGAATCGCACCGAAAGCTGCTCGGCGAGCTGCTCGACATCGTGCTGCCCGAGAGCGCCGTGGACCGATCGGCGATGGGCGTGAAGGCATTCAGTCGGCGATACGGCCTGCGAACAGAAGCTCCGCTCGTGCGCTTTCGATTTCTCGATCCAGCGCTCTACCTGCAGGGCTCCTTTTCAGATGTCTCGTTGCCGCCCGAAGAGTTTGCCGGCCTGAGATCTGCCGCGGAACGTGTCTTCATTACCGAGAATCGCGTGAACGGACTCGCGTTTCCCGGCTGCCCGGGCGCGATGGTCGTATTCGGCCTTGGCTACGGCCTGGAACGATTGTCGGAGATTCCGTGGCTTCGTGAGGTCGACGTGCACTACTGGGGTGACATCGACACCCACGGGTTCGGCATGCTGAACCGGCTGCGGGCATCCTTATCGCACGCGCAGTCGTTCCTGATGGATCGTGAGACGCTCGACGCCCACTGCCGACTGTGGGGGTGCGAGCCTGCCGGCGGGCGGTACAAAGGCGATATTTCGCGCCTGACAAAAGCAGAAGCGGCGCTGTACGAGGATCTGTTCTCGGACCGACTTGGGGAGCGGGTACGTCTCGAGCAGGAACGGGTCAGCTACGGCTGGTTGCAGCGGACGCTCGAATCTCTTTTGGCGCGGAAATAAGTGTGGTACGGCCGGCAGGAGTCGAACCTGCATCTGCAACCTTCGCGGAGTTGGGCTCTGGTGCCTTTGAGCTACGGCCGTGGCGATTTCAGGTCGCGCGCGATGCGCGCTCCTACAGGGGACTTGGGACGTTGTACGAAAACTAAAACGGGGAGAGAGCGCATGCCCCCTCCCGCGATGCCAGACTCACTTGTTCATACGAACCAGGTTGTCCAGCACGGAGTCGAGACCACCGTAAACGGAGATGTTGCCGATCTTTTCCGTGATCTTCTCCAGGGTCTCCAGCTCCTTGAGACGCAGCGCCACCGCGTTGCTCTCCATGACCTTGGCCGTGTTGAGCAGAGAGCGGGTCGCGTTGGTTGGGTGGTTGTTGTGTCCAGCGTGCGGGTACCGACGGCGCCGTAGACCGAACTGCACCTCCTTGTACAGGTAGTCCAGCGGATCCTTCACCGCGCGAGATCGCGACGAAGTCGCCGTCGCGGAACAGGAGCGCGCGTTCGTGCTTGCGCAGGAGGAACTTCTGGTACAGCTTGAACATGGTGTGTCCTCCTTTGTTGTTGTTGCGGTGGGTGCCGGTCACGTCGGGATCACCTCCTTTGGTGGTTGTGCGGGCCAGCAGATGGCCGTTCGAGTAGCCCCCGTCGGCCAGGGCCTTCAGGATCCCCGCCCGCAGCACCGTCCGGCTCCGTCGTGCCATCCGGTACAGCTGCTTCAGGTCGTTGCCGTCCGCCACGACATCGTAATCCACGATCAGCGCGTGCTTGTCATCGACCGCCGTCTGCACGTTATAGCCCACGCCGCCCTTCATCGACCCGGCTTCCCGGTCGGTATGCGGCTCCGCCTCCCGTCCGCGCTCGGCCATCCCGGCCATGTGCTCGGTCAGGCTCTCGCGCTCGGCTTGCAAAGCCTCCAGCGCCCGCCGCGTCCGCTCAGGGTCCATCGGCTCCGGCGCCGCCTCAGCCGCGTCAGCCGCGTCCGCCTCCGCCATGCCTTCAAGCCACGCTTCGATCTCCCGGTCGATCCGCGCAACCTGCCGCTTCAGCTCCTTCCGCCGACTGAGCTTGGCCGGATGGTTGTCAGCCTTGAACTTGCTGCCGTCGATGGCTACCAGCTCGCCGCCAAAAAGCGCTTGCGAGCGGCAAAACAGCACAAACTCCCGGCACACCCGAACCAGGGCCTTCGCATTGTCGCCCCGGAAGTTACAGATCGTCTTGTGGTCCGGCGCCAGCCGGTTCAGCAGCCACAGCACCTCGATGTTCTTGTGGCATTCCCGTTCCAGCGGCCGGGAACTGCGAATCCGATGCAGGTAGCCATACAAATACAGCTTCAAAAGATCCGCCGGGTCGTACGGCGGCCGGCCCGTACCCGCGCTCTGCGCCTTGGCAAAACCCAAGGCCCTCAGATCCAGACGATCGACAAACGCATCGATCACCCGAACCGGGTTCTCCGTCCCGATCAGATCGTCCAGACGCTCCGGAAACAGCATCCCCTGATGACGGCTCTGGCCTCTGATATGCATCCAAATCCCCCCGCGGAAACAACTGCAATAGTCTCAAACACGCGAGGGTTTTTACACAGCCTCATGGCGGGCTCCTGCAAAGGGAAAAGGTGCATCCGCCGCCGGATTCGCGGCGACCGGGGGGGGCGGGCTGCCGGTGCGGCCTGGCCCGGAGCGCGGGGCAGCGAGCTGCCGCCGTCTCGGGAGGAGGCTGGACCGGGAGCCGGGCGCACTCGTGCGCGCGCGAAGCGGGAGACGCGCTGCTGCGTCGCCGGCAGCGTTGAAGCGAGGCTTCGCGGCGGCCCGTTTCGCGGGTGGCGGATGCGAGCGGGAGCATGATCCTGCCCCGGGGAGCGGAGTCGAACCGGGGACTTGCGTCCTGCCATGTCAGGCATGACAGGCCTTGTGGAAATGCCGGACTCGAACCGGCAACACTACGATTATTGATCGTATGCTCTCCCTGTTGAGCTAATTTCCCGTGGGATGTTGCAGCGCGGCACGCTCGGTACACACCTTGCGATGGTCAGCTTCGGTGCGCCGGCCGGGATTCGGAACCCGGTCCGCTGAACGTCCGTTCGCTCGTCAACTGGGTATGACGGCAGGGCCGTCGAATGTGCTTGGGGGTGAACAGCCGGGTTCCAGCCGTACTGTCCGTCTTGTAAGGGCGAAAATTAGCACTTTTCCGAGATTCGCCGACAGGATTTGATGCTGACGCTGGCGTACAATGCACATCACGAATGATAAAGGTGGAACATGCCTGCGACCTTGAAAGAGCTCGAGCAGCAAGCTCGGAAATTGGAGGCAGAGGACAGAGCCAGGCTTGCCGTTGCTGGAGTCCTTGCATTCTCCGATTTCGGAAATCGAGTCAGCTTGGGGCCGGGAGATCGAAGAGCGCGTCGCTGCTTTCGATCGCGGAGAAATGCAGGACTATGCGGCTGAGGATGTCTTTGCTGAGGCTCGACGCCTGTCTCGGTGAAGCGCGCCCGATTCGTTGCCGCCGCACGGCGTGAATTCCTGTCACTGGTCAACAAGTTCCTGCCACTGCTGGTCGAGGTTCGCAATACGACAATGGGAATCAACTACGGTTGCGACAAGGTGCGTTTTCCGAACACGGTCAGAGTGAATCAGCGTATTCGCGGCAGTGGCGAGATCCTGACGGTAGAAGAAAAGTCCGGCGCCGTGCAGGCGAGCGTGCGGGTCAACGTCGAGGTCGAGGGTGAGGAGCGCCCGGCCTGCGTTGCCGAGACGATTTCACGTTTTTACTTCTCGGACTGAATCCGCGACAGGGAGAGCACTCATGGCGCGATCGTTTCAGCGGGGAGCCTTGTATCCGGTGATCGCGGAATAGCGCGCCAGCCCGGACGAGGACTTTTACGTCCGGGAGCTCGCAGCGGATAGCTTCAGCCTGATAGCGCTTTAAAAGCTTCGCGGCCCCCGGCCGTCGACAGCCACGCAACTGCCGCACAATTCAGGACGACAGTCAGCCAAAACACCACCCGGAACGGCTGCTTCCGCGATTTGTGGCGCAACATGCCTTGCGCAAGCCATGCACCGGGCCAGCCGCCGATCAACGACAACAGGTGCAGCTTTCCTTCGCTCGTCCGCCAGCGGCCCTTCTGCGCGGCGGACTTGTCGATGGCATAGGCGGCGAAGGTAACCGCGCTGGCGGTCGGGTAAACCACGAGTGCGAGCGGCGAAAGTTCCCCCAGGAGCACGGCTGCGCCCACGGCCGCGAAGAACATCGTCACCACGACCAGGGCCGCCGTGCTGCCGGTGCGCTCCGGGCGTGGACGCCGGCTCGCGCCCGCCAGCGCGGCCTTCACCGCCCGGGGGCGTCCCTGCTTATCCCTGGAAAGCGTGTAGGTGACGACGTCGTTGACCTCCGGCCGCCGCGTGCGGTTGCCGAATGCCTTCGCATGGATGAAGACCTGCGCCGCACCGGAGAATGGGGCGACGAAGCCGTAACCCTTTTCATCGTTCCAGGCGACGAGCCTGCCTTTGTCCCGCACCGGGCTTCCTTTCGTCCGGCTGAAAACGACTGAATAATACTGGAGTTTGGAGCGGATCACTCATTTGCGATCCGCCCGGAGATGTCGTCCGCCCGCGGGCTCGCGCCTAAGCAGGCTATCCTTCAAACTCGGACGGCACGATGACCATCCAGGACACCCCGAACCTGTCGACCACCCCACCGAACATCTCGGCAAAGAACGTCTTCCCCAGCGGCATCTCGACCTTGCCACCTTCCCCGAGCGCCGTGAACCAGCGTTCGCATTCGGCTGCGTCGCGCGCGGTGAGGGATACGGAGAAGCCCTCGAAGCTCATCGGCTCCTTGGACAGACCGTCGGACATCATCAGGGTCGCGTCGCCGATTTTCAGGCTGGCGTGCATGATCCGGTCACTGAACTCCGGCGGTACCCCGGGTGGGTTCCCGCCGGGATTTTCGCTGAAGCGCATCGACACGACGACTTCGCCGCCGAGGGCCTCGCGGTAGAACTCGAGGGCTTCGGCGCACCGGCCGCGGAAAAACAGGTAAGGCTCTATCGACATCGCTCGCTCCTTCATCACGGTTGCTGCGCGGCGGTGCCGACTGCGCCGCCTGCTGACTAGTCGAAGGGTAGCCCACGATTTCGACAGGCGCGGAGCGGCAGCCACGAAGGCTTGTATCGATTGGTTATAGACCGGGCCACCGCCTCGCCATGCGCTGGTGTTACGCTACGCGATCGATTCCATCCGGAAAGTGACGAGACAAGCAAGCGGCCGGCGCGCCGCTTCTTAATAAAACACGTGGCGACCAGGAGACCTGAGATGGCTGACTACACCTTCTTCTTCAACCCCATGAGCCGGGCGCAGATCGCACGCTGGGCGCTGCACGAGGTGGGCGCCGATTACGAACCGGTGTTCGTCGACTGGAGCAACAAGCCGCGGGCGCTGCTCGAGGCGAACGCGATGGCGAAGCTGCCCACCATCATCCACCACCACAACGGGCGCGACTACGTGGTGAGCGAGGCCGCCGCGGTCTGCCATTACCTCGCCGAGCGCGAGGCGCCCGACCTGCTCCCCCGCGACGAGGAGAAGGCCGACTATTTCCGCTGGATGTTCTTCGCCGCGGGCCCCCTGGAGCAGGCGGTCTCTGCTCGCGCAATGGGCTGGGAGGTGGCCGAGGGCCGGCAGGCGATGGCGGGCTTCGGCAGCTTTGATCGCACGATCGACGCGCTCGACGGCTGGCTCTCCGGACGCGACTACGTCTGCGGCGCGCGCTTTACCATGGCCGATGTCTACGTCGGCAGCCAGGTCGACTGGGGGCTGCAGTTCAAGTCCATGCCCGCCCGCGCGAGCTTCGAGGCCTATGCCGGGCGACTCCGCGAACGCGAGGGTTACAAGGAGGGCAAGGCGATCGACAACAAGCTTATCGAGGAGATGCAGCGATGAAAGAACCGGTGAGAATTTGCTTGTGGTACGACGGTGACGCCGAAGAGGCAGCCCGCTTTTATGCCGAGACTTTCCCCGACAGCTCGGTGGAGGCGGTGCACCGGTCACCGGCGGATTATCCTTCAGGGCAGGAAGGCGATCCGATTACGGTCGAGTTTACCGTGTTGGGGCTTCCCTGCGTCGGCCTGAACGGCGGGCCGCAATTCAAGCCGAACGAGGCGTTTTCCTTCCAGGTCTACACCGACACCCAGGAGGAAACCGACCGGCTGTGGAACGCGATCGTCGGCAACGGCGGTGAAGAAAGCCAGTGCGGCTGGTGCAGGGACAAATGGGGTTACTCGTGGCAGATCACCCCGCGCGCGTTGATGCAGGCGATCACCGATCCGGACAAGGCCGCGGCAAAGCGGGCTTTCGAGGCCATGATGCCGATGCAGAAGATCGACATCGCGACAATCGAAGCGGCGCGGAAAGGCTGAGGCGGTACATCTACGTACGGTATTGCGCGAGCCCAGGGGCTCACCGACGCCCAGCCTTCACCCTGTCCGCCTGACCATGCTCCAGATCGGCAAGGTCAACGCCATGGCTCCGAAAATCATGGCCAGCGAGCGGCCGGAAACCCTCTCCTCCCAGCCGGGCGTCAACCGCTTCGGCAGGAGTCGGTAATCGAGCAGGTACGCGAGCCCGGCCACCGCACCTCCGCCGAGCAGGGACTTGCCCAGGCCACCGCGGTCATTCGCGCGGCCGAACAGCCGTTCGTAAACAGCGGCCCAGAACACGCTCGCGCCGGCGTTGATCGCAAGGCCCGGCAGCGTGTGCCTGAAATCCGCTACGTCGACGTCGCCCGCTTCCGGTCCGTAGATGACGTGGCTCGTCGCGTTGATCGGGGCGACGGCACTGCCGCTGTCGCTCCTGCCGCGCCACGCGACGGCCGCGATCGTGAAGATCGACACGATACAGCCCGCGACCAGCGCATCCTGCAGCGTGCCGCTCCATGCCCGGTCGTTGCCGCTCCAGCGTGCTTCGTCGCCTGTCCAGGTTCCTGTCTGCATAAGTGAATCTCCTTTGGTACGAGACAGGGCTGCAACTTGCGTGCCGGGTTCTGCCCGCCCGGCGTGATCCCGCAGCAGGTCGATGTAGTCGGTGCGGAACCGCTCGAGCGCTCGATCTTCGGCTGCGGTCGCGAGGGAGATCGCGCACCGCCGGAACCCGGAACCGCCCCGAAGGGTCGCGCCCGGGCCGAGGCGGAGATCCGCGGAACCTGTGAAGGTGTCGCAACTGAGTTGAGTTGCGAAGGGCGGGAATCCATCCGAACCAGCAGATGGACCCCCGCTTGCGTGAGGGACGAACCGATCAGTGCTCGCCTAGTGCGACCCGTGCGACCCGTGCGCCCCGTGCGACGTCGATGCACTGGATTCCGTTCGCGGCTGACTTGGATCGAACGCCTTGAACGCTGCGTTGTTGTGCTTTCCGTACGGCTTCTTCAATGACTCGCTGTAGTAGAAGTCGGGGTCGAATTTGATGTCCTTCCACATGTAGAAGTCGGGCCGTTCGATTTCATCGTATTCCACGACGAGCATCGAGCCGGCCATTTCCTTGCCGCCAGCCGTGGTGTGTTCCTCGATATGATCGTGCACCATCCAAAGCCCGGGGTTGTTCATGTGGACGATCAGGTCATACCGTTCGCCTGGCTGCAGCGCAATCACATCCACTGGATACGGCTGTTCGAGCGGGGAGCCGTCCTTGTGCGTCACGAGTGCGTCGTGTCCGTGCAGGTGGAACGCCACCGGCGAGGTCGGCGCAAACAGGCGCAGGCGCAGTACATCGCCCTTTTTCACGCGGATCGGCTGGTTGCCTGGATGTGACTTACCGTTGATGGAGAAATAGTCCAGCTCCCGATGCGGCACGCCGTTCTTGCCATACTCCTGAGCAACCGTTGAATCCCAGCCGGAGAACATCAGCACCGTATCCACAGTGACCTGCTTTTCGAGCTTTGTCGGCTTTTTGGGGTCGACGATCATCGGTCCCCACATGCCGCGCAGATCAATATGTTCAGCGGTGTTGACATGGCAGTGATACCAGAGGCTGCCTGGTTTATCGGCGACGAAGCGATAGGTGAAACTGTCGCCAGGCTCGATGGCCTTCTGCGTTACATCCGGTACACCGTCCATCTCCCAGCTATTGGTCTGAAAAGTGCCATGCCAGTGAATGGTGTGGCTCATGGTGGTGTAGTTCGTCAGGAGAACTTCGACTGTATCGCCTTCCATGACGTGGATCAGCGGTCCAGGCACCTGACCGTCGTAGGCCCAGACTTTCGTCGTCAGCCCGGGTGCGACTTCAAGATCGAGTTCCTCGATCGTCATTTCGAATTTCCGCAGTTCGGCGTGAGCTGTGAAGGTGACGCCCAGCGAAATGAAGAGAGACAGCAGGGTCGTGAGTGCGGTGCGTATTGCCATGATGATTCGCCTTTGCGCCAGGCAAGCCCGCGAACGGGCGTACCTGGCGGTTACTTCTTGATGCGGGATGAGTGCGGATATGGGCCGTGGTTGCTGCTCAGGTTCCCTGGCAGCAAAGCTTGCGCAGATACTTGACCAGGGCGTTGATGTCATCGTCGTTGAGATTGCCGCCCCAGACTGGCATCAGGATCGACTTGTTGATCGACTTGCCGCCTTGCTGGATCACCTTGAACAGTTCCTCATCGGAGCGCGCGGTCATCTCCTTGGTGTCGGTATGATCGCGCGGGGCGATCGACATCGTGGCCGCGTTGACGCCCTTGCCGTCGCCGTTGACGCCGTGGCACTGCGTGCAATAGAGGTTGTACAACTGCTCGCCGTGATCCTCTTCGGCGTAAGCGCCGGAGCTCAGGGCCAGCAAAGCGAGAGCCATGCAGAAATGTCTCATGATTATTTCTCTCCGATGACTTTCAGGTAGTCGGCGATCTTCTTCACCGACGCCGCATTGAGATCGCCTTTCGGCATGAGGGTGTGGGGATCCCACGCCGTCGGGTCTCCGATGTAGGAGGCGATGAACGCCGGCTGCAGGCGCTGCCAGGCCGAATAGAGTTCCGGACCTGACAATCCGCCCTGGCCGGCAGCATCCTGATGGCAGGCGTCGCAGCCCTTGAACTTGCCGAAATTCATCTGCCCCATGCGCAGCGCAATGGTTCCCGGCTCGTACGTCTCCGCGTTGATCAGGTCGTCGAAGGGTTTCAAGGTCATGAGCCAGTCGGCGGCTGACTCGGCTTGCGCCGCGGGCAACGCCGGATGCTCACTCAACGTGCTGGCGTCGATCATGTCGCCGTCTGGAGTGCTTTTCACATGGTCCGGGGGAAACTCTCCCGCAGGCCGGATGCGGACCGGCGCCTGCAGCCAGCTGACCAGCCACTCGCGTCGGAATTTGTTGCCGGCGTAATCGAGCGGCGGCCCTTTGCGTGCTGCGCGTTCCACGAGAGGCGCCGCGGCGTAGTCATGGGTGAGTGCATGGCAGCTCGCGCACTGCGCCTGCACATCGCTCGCCGCATCGGCGCTCGCGGCGAACGGAATCCCGGTCATGAGCAGCGCCGCAGCGCTGCCTCCAATCAATCGTTTTACGGTATGTCTTTTCATCATTGTCAGCTCCTCTGCAGGCTCAACGCAGGATCAGCTGATCGCCGTGTCCCTTCTCTGGATCGGCTTCGTCGCTGTTCATCAGAATTGAAATGCCGCCGTTCAACGCATGCTTCATCGCGTGATCAACGAGTGCGTTGTTGGTCGGCCGATCGCTCGGGCTGACGATGTCGAGCACGACGCCGTGCGACGGCGGCACTTGCATCGTCTGCATGCCCCACAGGACGTTCTTCGGATTGCCGTTTTCCCAGACGCGATCCCAGATGCCGGCGATCGGATGAAAAGCCGCCCATTCATTGATCATGGCGTTTACGAAGAAGATGCGAACACGCTCGCCCGGCTTCGCTTCCAGTGCGATGCTGGCGTTCATGTCATGCACCGGGTCGTAGTGGAAGACCTTGCCGTTCACGAGCACGCCCTTCCATTTGTCGCCGGCCGTTCTTTCCTCGGCGGACGCCCCGTCTTCGTAGAGATCGCCATGCACCAGGACGTATTCACGATCCGGCTTCGGATAGTTCTCGGTGTAGCCTTCCTTCGGATCGACGATGACGACGCCGTACATGCCACGCGAGATATGCTCGGCCATCGAATCGGCGCCGCAGTGATAGATCCAGACGCCGGGATGCTCCGCCTTGAAAGTGAAGTTGTGCGTGTCGCCCGGCTTGATGGCCTCGAATTCGGTCAGGACGTCAAATCGACCCGCGTGGAAGTCGATCGAGTGGCTGTTCTTGTTCGCCTTGTCGTTCTTCAGGGTGAAATTGATCGTGTCGCCCTCCGTCACCCTCACCAGCGGTCCGGGAATCGTGCCGTTGTATGTCCACATCGCATGCTTCGTGCCGGCATGATCGATCTGTAGATCGACCTCTTTCACCGGGATTTCAACGCTGACCGTCGCAGCGAGCGCGCCGGCGGCGGCTCCAGCGGCGAGGAGCAGCAGCAGGGCGGATGAGATCGGATGCTTCATGTGTGATTCCCCAATAGGTTAGATCCAGACAAGCTGATCCATAGCAAGAAGCGGACCAATCAAAATTTCCCTTTTGTTCTAGCGATATACGTGCAGCGTGTGTATTATTGACGACAAGAAACGTGACGTTCGAATGACAACATTAGTGTCAAAGTGACTACATCGGATGCCTTCGTCAACCTCGCCGGTGTGGTTGCGGATCTTTCCAAAGCGCTCGCGCGGGAGGCGCGTTATACGCGTCTGCTGGATGCGTTCAGGCGGAGCTTTCCGTGTGAGGCGATCGCCCTGCTGCAATGTGATGGAGATGTGCTGGCGCCGCGTGCAGTGGAAGGCCTGAGCAGCGATACGCTCGGACGCCGCTTCGTGGTTCGTGATCATCCGCGGCTTGCGCAGATTCTGCATAGCGCCGAGCCCGTGCGCTTTCCTGCGGATTCCGCCCTGCCTGATCCATACGATGGTCTGGTGGAGGCGGCCGGCGATCATCTCTTCGTGCATGACTGCATGGGCGCTTCGCTGTATATCGATGGGCAGCCGTGGGGTGTGGTGACGCTGGACGCGCTCGCGCCCGGCAGCTTCGATGCAATCAACTCCGATGTGTTCCGAGCGTTCGTCGGCGTCGCCGCGGCGACGGTGCGCGCCGCCGACTGGATTCAGAGGCTCGAAGCGCAACTCGAGCGGCATCACCGCATTCAACAATCCAATGTGCAGGTGACCTCGGGCGATGAGTTGATCGGCCGCAGCGCCGCCGTGCTCCAGATCCAGCGCGAGGCTGAAACGGTCGCGTCGTCCGATTTACCGGTGCTGATCCTCGGTGAAACGGGCGTGGGCAAGGAGGTCATCGCGCGCCTTATCCATCGACGCTCGCCGCGCTCGCAGGAACCAATGGTGTACATCAATTGCGCGGCGCTGCCGGAAGCGATAGCCGAAAGTGAATTGTTCGGCCATGTGCGCGGGGCCTTTTCCGGCGCAAGCGAAGACCGCGCCGGCAAGTTCGAGCTCGCGAATGAAGGCACGCTGTTTCTCGATGAAGTGGGCGAGCTGCCGTTGACTGTGCAGGCGAAGTTGTTGCGCGCACTGCAGAACGGCGACATTCAGCGCATAGGCAGCGATCGCAATCATCGCGTCGATGTGCGAGTGATCGCAGCGACCAATCGCGATCTGAAACAGGAAGTCGCCGACGGGCGTTTCCGCGCCGACCTTTATCATCGCCTGAGCGTCTATCCGCTGATCGTGCCGCCGCTGCGCGAACGCGACGAGGATGTTTTGCTGCTTGCAGGCTATTTCATCGAGCGCAATCAGCGCCGTCTCGGGCTGCGTGGCGCGCGGCTCAGTCGCGACGCCCGCCAGTGGCTCGTGAATTACGCATGGCCCGGCAACGTACGCGAACTGGAGCACACCCTGTCGCGGGCGATGATCCGCGCCTTGAGCGTTGCGCAATCGCGTGACCGGATTCTCGAACTGACCACCCAGCATCTGGGCGCCGACATGCTGCAGAGCGCGCCGGCGAAAGCAGTCGCAGCCATCGAGTCGGCGAACGGCGATTCGCGTCCGCTCAACGAAGTAATGGAACACGTGCGGCGCGAAGTCGTGCAAGCGCGCCTGCATCAGTTCGGTGGCAACCGGACGCTGGCAGCCCGCTCGCTCGGGCTGGATCGAAGCAACTTCTACCGTCTGCTGAAGCGGATGGGATTGAACTGAACGATCGGTTCGCGGGCGCGCTACGACACGCGGGGCGCTGGCAAGATTCTGAAGGCCCGGTTCTTCCGGAGCCGATAGACCCCGAAATCTCGCCGGTCCAGCGTGAAGATTTCGGCCAGGCCCAGCCGGTCCGCAACCTGCACCAACGAGGCATCGGCAAAATCCATTGGCTGATCACGATACTTCCGCATCAGCTGGTGCATGGCAGCCACGTCCTCACGCATCAACTCCAGGATCTGCAACGCGCCCCGTTCGATCATCTCGAGCAATGCCCCTTGTGCCGCGATGGAGAAGTCGAGCAGGTACATCGCTTCGGTGACAGGCATCCAGGTGGAGAGCAGCGGTTGCCGAAGTTCCTGCAGCACCTCGACACAGGTTCGATGATGCCGGTCCCGCCGGTTCAGGATGGCGATCAGGGGGCCCGCGTCCACGAGTACACCCTCGTTCATCCGCGTCGGCCGAGTTTCTCGCGGAAGCGCCGCTTGTGCTCTTCGGCCAGGCCTTCAGGTCCGTCGTCTGCGATTCCCACGAGATCTTCGATGGCGTGGTAAACGGTCTCCGGCTCCGCCGCTTCCGCGCTGCCTGCAGCCAGTCGGTGCAGTGCTTCCCGGATGATTTCCGACTTGGTGCGGCCGGTCGAGCGGGCCAGGCGACGCAAAAGCGCCTCGGTTTCCGGATCGAGCCTGACACTGGTTGGCATTGCGGTCTCCTGTAGGACAAAACTGTACTACAGCCACGTTAAAAGTCGCAATGACTCGACGTCGCACATGTAGGAGCCCGCCATGCGGGCGACGGGCACGGCCCGCATGTAGGAGCCCGCCATGCGGGCGACAGGCACGGCGCCCGACAAGGGCAGGTTCGGGAAGATTCGTCCGCTTCGGCGCCGACGCGGCGAGTACGTGAAGACGGCGGGCCCGGTTCGCTCAGGCCGCGTGGGCGAAGGACCCTGGCTGCGCCTCGCGCCACCACCGCTCCCAGTCCTCGCCGGGAGAACCCGCAAGCAGTTCGCCGGGCGCGAGCCAGCGATAGAGCTGGCCGTAGTGGCGGGTCTCGAGGTGCGCGATCCGCCGCCACAGCATCTCCGGGCGCAACGCGGCCGGATCCGTGAGACCGCAGGCGCCCAGCACCATCTGCAGGTGGCGGATCGTGGCCGCGTGGTAGCGCGCGACGCGCGCCGCCTTGTCGGGTACCGACAGGGCGTGCACCCGCCACGGGTCCTGCGTCGCGATACCCGTCGGGCACGTGTTGCGATTGCAGGCGCGCGCCTGGATGCAGCCGAGCGCGAACATCATGCTGCGGGCGGCATTGCAGATGTCCGCGCCCAGCGCGAGATTAGCGGCGATGTCGAAGCCGGTCACGACCTTGCCGGCGCAGATCAGCCGGATCTCGTTCCGGAGGCCCACGCCCACCAGCGCGTTGTGCACGAAGATCAGCCCGTCGCGCATCCCGAGGCCTATGGACTGCATGAACTCGGGCGGCGCCGCGCCGGTGCCGCCCTCGCCGCCGTCGATGGTGATGAAGTCGGGGTGGATGCCGGTCTCGAGCATCGCCTTGCAGACGGCCAGGAACTCGTGGCGCCGGCCGATGCACAGCTTGAAGCCGACCGGCTTGCCGTCGGACAGCTCCCGCAGGCGCGCCAAGAATTCGAGCATCCCGACGGGCGTCGAGAATTCGCGATGGGCGGCCGGCGAATGGCAGTCCAGGCCTATGGGGATCCCGCGCGCGTGCGCGATCTCGGCCGATACCTTAACGCCGGGCAGCAGGCCGCCGCCTCCCGGCTTCGCGCCCTGCGATAGCTTCAGCTCGATCATCTTCACCTGCGGGCTCGCGGCCTTGTCGCGGAACAGGCCGGGGTCGAAATGGCCCGCTCGCGCGCAGCAGCCGAAGTAGCCCGTGCCGATCTCCCACACGAGGTCGCCTCCGTGATGCGTGTGATAACGGCTGATGCCGCCTTCGCCGGTGTCATGGAAGAAGCCGCCTTCCTTCGCACCCAGGTTGAGCGCAAGTATCGCGTTCGAGGACAGGGCCCCGAAGCTCATTGCCGAGATGTTGAAGCGCGACGCGGAATACGGCTGCGCGCACTGCGCGTTGCCGACGGTGACGCGCGGCTCGGCGTCCACGGGCTCGCAGGGCACCATCGAGTGCTCGAGCCACTCGAAGCCGGGCTCGTAGATGTTCGCTAGCTTGCCGAAAGGCATGGAATCGTCGACGCCCTTGGCGCGGCGATAGACCACGCTGCGCTGCACGCGTGAAAACGGCAGTTCCTCGCGGTCGCCTTCGATGAAGTACTGGCGGACGTGGTGCCGGAATTCCTCCAGCAGGTAGCGCAGGTGGCCGAATATGGGGTAGTTGCGCAGCAGGGCGTGCCGGGTTTGCGTGAGATCCCACGCCATGAGGACCAGGAGCGGAACCAGCAAGACGAACAGCCACAGGAAAGCTGGCGAGTACCACCCCGCGACACCGACCAGGACGAGCAGCGTCGGGATGGCCCAGACGAGAACGCGTTTCATTCGGATGTTCCCCCCAATGTTTGCCCGCTGAAGGATACCGCGCAGGAGCGCGCACCGCGCGCGATGCTATCTACTCACCTTCGCTAATGCCGGCCAATGCCTCCGAGATCGCCGCCAGCGCCTGATCGTCCAATGTGCCGTCTCCTGCTATCGCATTCTCCCGTGCTTGCTCCGCGTTCCGCGCCCCGC
>CAZSKQ010000033.1:23248-30378 GCA_964607425.1 uncultured Woeseiaceae bacterium | reverse complement strand
GCCGAGCGCGTTAATCCGGTGCCGGCCTTCAACCCAGCGTCCCACCCGCGGCGGGCGCCGTTACGTCGCGCCGTCGCCCGCATGGCGGGCTCCTACCAGGAAACCCGGCGCCACCCACCGAGCGGGCGGCAGTGTCGGCGGGGGGTGCTCTACTGGCCCAGGCACACTCCCGCGTAAGCAAACCGCACGCCCGCGTTCTCTAGCTGGCACTGGTTTTCGTAGGTGTTGCCGTCGAGCCCACAAACGGGCTTGTAGTCGCGCGGGCAGTTCCGCCCCTGGGCTTCGCAGAGCCCTGCGTGCAGGATACGGACCCCGCTGCGCTCGGCCCGGCAGGCATTGCCGTAGGTCGTTCCGTCCGCGCCGCAGACAGGAACGTAGATGCCGGGGCACGGCCGGACGCCGCAGGCGCCGTCGGTGAAGGTGGTAACGCCGGCAGCCTCGGCCCGGCAGGCGTTGTCGTAGGTCTGGCCGTCTGGCGCGCATACCGGTACGTAGATCGCGGGGCAGTTGTCGAGGTCGCAGCGGCCCTGGTGCTGCACCGGGATTCTTTCGAGTGTAGCTTCGCAGCGGTTCCGGTACGTGCGGGCATTCATGCCGCAGACGGGGGCGAGGGTGTCCGGGCACTCGTCGTCGAGGCAGGCACCTTCGGCGGCAACGTCGATGCCGGCGCGCTCGGCGTAGCAGCTGTTGCTGTAGGTATTGCCATCGGCCCCGCACACCGGCTCGAACTCGCCGGGACAGGGCGCCGCGACATCGCCGCACATGCCCGCGGACTCGACCTGCACGCCGGCGGCGGCCGCGAAGCAGGCATTGCTGTAGGTGTTGCCGTCGGCCCCGCACACCGGCTCGAACGCGTCACCGCACTCGGCGGCAGCGGCACAGCGGCCGCGGGACGCCACCTCGGCACCGGCTTCGACCGCGAGGCAGGCATTGCCGTAGGTCTTGCCGTCAGCGCCGCACACCGGATCGACAACGTCGCCGCAGGCATCGCCGCCCGCTTCCGGCGGTGCATCCTCCGCTTCCGGGTCCGGAGCCTCGTCCCGGCTCTCCACGCACGCGCCGCGGGAGGCGACCTCGACCCCGGCCCTCCGGGCCACGCAGTCGTTGCTGTAGGTTTTCCCGTCCACGCCGCAGACCGGATCGTATTGCATGGTGCAGGCGACGTCGTCGCGGGCCTGTGCGAACAGGTCCCTGAGCTCCGCCTGCGCGATGTTGCCCGCCAGCAGCGCGGCCAGCGCGGTCGCTATCGTGGCGGTGCATCGTTTGCCTTTCATGTTCACCTCACTTTGGCGCGGCAACGGCTGACTGGCCAGCCGCCGGGCCGCCCGCGGCGGCACCCGCACGGCGGAGAGCCGTCTCTTCCGCACGGGTCCGGGTCACGTAGTCGCTGATGCTCACGAGCCGGAAACCTTCACCCGCGAGCTTCGGCAGCTCGCGCTCGAGCAGCGCCAGCGTTGCCGGGTAGGGATGCCCGATGCCCACTGCCATACCGCGCTCCCGCGCCAGCTGCTTCAGGCGCGCAAACTCGCGCGCGACCGTGGCAGGATCGGAATCGGGATCGAGAAACACGTCGCGCTTCACCGCGGGCACACCCGTCTCGCGGGCAATCCCGAGCGCAATGCTCTCGTGAGTCGTGTAACTGTCGACGAAGAACAGGCCGCCCTCGGCGCGGATTTCCTGCATCAGCCAGCTCATGTGCCCCGGATGCCGGGTGATCAGGCTGCCCTGGTGCGTGTTGACGCCTACCACGTGCGGAATCGACTGCAGGCTGGCCGCAAATGTCCGCGCCACCTGCCCGTGGCTCATATCGAGCAGGATGGCGCCGGGCTGGGCCGTCCCGTCCCAGTCCACCGGCTGCAGCGGCAGGTGCAGCAGCACGTCCTTACCCGCGGCATACGCGGCTTCCGCCAGCAGCTTCCCGCGCGGAGTGGCCGGCAGGACGGCGCAGGCGACCGGCCCCGGGAGCGCCACCGCGCGCCGACCCTCGGCGAGCTGGTAGCCGAGATCGTCGATGATGATGGCAATGATCGGTGAATCCGCCGCCGACGCGGCCGAGGCCGCGGCGGCCAGCGCCAGCACCCCCGCAGCCGCTGCCAAGCTCCCCGCGATGCGTTTCCGGCCGCCGCCGGTCACGTGACCTGGCTGTGCATGACGCCCGGCCGTTGCAGCCGCTCCAGGGCTTCCCCGAGCTGCGCGTCGCGCAGGCGATCGGCACCGGAGGAAAGCCCGGGCGCGGGATAATCGCCGGAGCCTTCGACCACGACGTCCGGCAAGATGCCCTTGTGGTGGATGGAATCGCCCGAGGGCGTGTAGTAGCGCGAGGTGGTCAGCTTCAGCGCGCGGCCCTCGGACAACGGCATCACCGTCTGCACGAGCCCTTTGCCGAACGTCGTTGTACCGAGGATGAGCGCGCGCCGGTGATCCTGCAGCGCCCCGGCAACGATTTCGGAGGCGGACGCCGAGCCTTCATTGACCAGCACCACCATCGACGCGCCGTCGAGGACATCCCCTGCCGAAGCCCGGCGCGTGAAACGTGCCGCCGGGGTACGGCCGTCCGCGGTTACGATCACGCCTTCATCGAGGAACAGGTCGGCCACGCCTACGGCGGCATCGAGCATGCCGCCCGGGTTGTTGCGCAGGTCGATGACGAGGCCGGCGAGGCCGCGCCCGTACCGCTCCTGCGCCGCGGACTCCAGCGCATCGATCGCGTCCTGCAGCTCGCGCGGTGTGCTTTCGTTGAACTGGCTGATACGGGCATAGCCCAGCGCCTGCTCCAGCAACTCGTGCCGCACGCTCGCTACCTGGATGCTCTCGCGCTCGAGGGTGAACCGCAGCGGCTGGCCGGCGTCCGACCGCTCGACCGTCAGGCTTACGCTGGTGCCGGGGCGTCCGCGCATGCGGTCTATGGAGTCGTGCAGCCGGTCCGGATCGACGGCCACGCCGTCGATCGACAGGATTGTGTCGCCGCTGCGGATGCCGGCTCGTTGCGCCGGGGTGTCGTCGATCGGCGCGATCACGGTGAGCGCGTTGTCCCGGGTACCCACTTCGATGCCGACTCCGGAGTAATGGCCGCTGGTGCTGATGCGGATTTCCCGGTATTCCTCGGGATCCAGGAACTCCGAATGCGGATCCAGCCCGGAAACCATGCCGCGTATCGCGCTTTCGAGCAGCTCCTGGTCCCCGACCGGCCTGACATAATCCTGCTTCACCCGGTCCATGACCTCGGCAAACAGGCGCGCCTGTTCCCACGACAGGCTGGCGCCGTGCTCGGGCGGCCGCGTGCGCACGTCCGCGAGATAAAGCCCGAGGCCGGATAAGGCGCTGGCTGCAAGCACCAGGATGGCGACGGTTCTCAGTGGCAAGCGGAACTCCTTGATTCCCGCAGTCGACGATAGCATAGCTGCCGAGGGGGCAAGCCGCAGCGGCAGCTAAGGGTACAGACCAATTGCCGCGGCGACGGTTGCCCTCGTCAGCCGCGTCAGCCCGATGGCCGGCGGCTGAACCAGTCGCGCGGATCCACCGGCCTCGCGTTGCGGCGGATCTCGAAATACAGGCTGGAGCGCGGCTGGCCGCCGCTTGCGCCGACGGTCGCGATCACGTCGCCCGGCGCTACCCAGTCGCCGGCGCTCTTCAGGGTGGTCTCATTATGACCGTATAACGTCAGGTAGCCGCCACCGTGGTCGACGATGACGAGCAGGCCCATCCCGTCCAGCCAGTCCGCGAAGATGACGCGGCCATGGTAGACCGAGCGCACTTCGCGCCCGCGCGGCGCCGCGAGCACGACGCCGTTCCACTTGAGGCGGCCGTTCGCGCGCGGCTGCCCGAAATCGTGCAGGAGCTGGCCGGCCACCGGCCAGGTCAGGCGCCCTTTGAGCGCTGCGAATGGCTGGTCGGACGTAATGGGGTAATCCGACAGAATCGCGGTCAGCTCGGCGATCAGCCGCGACAGGTCGGCTTCCTGGGCCGCCAGGCGCTCGATTTCAGCACCGTCGTCGGCCAGCCGCGCCTTGAGCGTTGCGAGCAATGCCGTCCGGCGCTCCTGGGCGGCGGCGAGCTCGGCCAGCTCGGCCTCGCGGGCGCGGGTGAGCGCGGCCAGCCGGTCCCGTTCCGCGGCGGCCTCGGCATACAGCCCCGCCAGCTTTTCGAGCTGCGCCGCCACCGCGTCGATATTGCTGCTGCGGTACTCGCTGAGATAGCGGTAGTAGACGAGCAGGCGGCCCAGCGTGGCGGGATCCTGCTGGTTCAGGAGCAGGCGGATGCGCTCCTGGCTGCCCCCCATCCAGGCCGCCCTGACCTGCGCCGCGAGCTGTTCGCTTTCCGCGGCCAGCTCCGCCTCGTCGGCTGAGATTTGTGCCGAGAGCTGTCGGAGGTTTTCCTCGGCATAGCGCTCGCGATCGGCGAGCTCACCCAGGTGGATGCGCGTTCCGGAAATGCGGACCTCGGCCGCTTCCAGCTCCGCGGCCAGCGCGTCGCGCTCGGCGGCGCGGCGCTCCATCTGTCCCTTCAGCTCGCTGATGCGCTCGCGAACTTGCTCCAGCTCGCGCTCCTTGATGCGCACGCGGCCGTCATCCTGCGCCGCGGCCAAAAGCGGCAGGAACAGCCACAGGAAAAGCATCAGGTACCAGCCGCGGGTCATGGAGCGGGAGTGTAGAACGTTGCATGCCGGGCCGAAACGCCGGCCGCCGGCTCGCGGGGGCCGGGGGAGGGGTCGCGCTGGTATACTGCGGGTTTTTCGCTCGCCGGATACCTGTCCGCGAGTACCCGATGCGTCCGCCCCGCCATGGAACAGTACCTCGAATTCACCGCCAATCACCCGCTGCTGGTCGGCGCGCTGCTGCTGTCGTTTTTCCTGGTCCTCTTTTCCGAGCTCAAGCGCAGGGCCAGCGGCGTCACCACGCTGGAGCCGCAGGAGGCAGTCAAGCTGATCAATGCCGATGCCGTGGTCATCGACCTGAGAAGTGCCGAGGCCTTCGCGCGGGGGCACATCGTCAACGCGAGAAACATACCTGCCGACGAGCTCGCCGCGAAACAGGACATCATCGAAAAGTACAAGTCGCGGCCGATAGTGGCTGTGTGCGAAGCCGGCATGACATCGAGCCGAGCGGTCGAGAAGCTGCGCAAAGCCGGCGTCGAGAACGTATTCGGGCTGCGCGGCGGCATCAACGGCTGGCAGCAGGCGAGCCTGCCGCTGGTAACGTCGAAAAAGACCAGGAAGAAAAAGTAGACCGGCGGCGCAGCTCGGAATGACCGCAACCCCGAAGATCGAGCTCTACGGCACGGAGTACTGTCCATTTTGCGCGGCAGCTCGCATGTTGCTGAAGAGGAAGGGGCTCGACTGGCAGGAGATCCGGGTCGGGGACGATCGCGAGGCGCGCCGTGAAATGGAAGCGCGCAGCGGCAGCCGCACGGTGCCGCAGATATTCATCGACGGCCAGGCGATCGGCGGCTTCGATGAGCTCGACGAACTGGAGCGAAGCGGAGAGCTGGACCGGATACTCGGCCGTTGACGCAGGCACTTCGGGCACGGACAAACAGGTCAATCACAGGAAGCACTAATGGAAGAACAGGAAAACAAGCCCGCGGAACGCAGAATTTCCATCCAGAAGATCTATCTCAAGGACTTCTCCTTCGAGTCGCCGCAGACGCCGCAGGTGTTCGCGCAGGCCAAATGGGAGCCGAAGACGAACCTGAACCTGCGTAGCACGCACAGCGCCGGCCAGGAAGGCCTGCACGAGGTCGTGCTGACAATCACGGTGGAAACGAAGCAAGACGAGCGGACCGTGTTCCTCATCGAGTTGCAGCAGGCCGGCCTGTTCTTCATCAACGGCTACAGCGATGAGGAGTTTGCGGCGGTAGTCGGCAGCTTCTGCCCGAACGTGCTGTTCCCATACGCACGGGAGTCGATTGCGAGCATGGTCGCGAAGGGCGGCTTCCCGGAACTTTTGCTGCAACCGATCAATTTCGACGCGTTGTACGCGCAAAGCCGGGCGGAAGCGCAAAAGCAGGCCATGGCCGCGGCCGTGCCGCCGCAGCCGGCTCCGGGGAACGGCGGCAACGGGGGCGGGAGCCACTGAACGCGGCCTCGCCGGCAGGACCGCGGGCCTCAGCGGCAAACCAGCCGATCGCGGTCATCGGCGCCGGCTCCTGGGGCACGGCGCTCGCGATACAGCTCGCGCGGTCCGGCAGGAGCGTGCGGCTGTGGGGACGCGATGCCGCGCAACTTCGCAGGGTCGCCGCCGAGCGCGAAAACCGGCGCTACCTCCCGGGTGTCCGGCTGGCCGACAACATCCACGTGACCGATGTGCTCGAGGATGCCATCGCCGGCGCCGGGGACATCCTGCTGGCCGTGCCGAGCCGCGGGCTGCGCGAGACCATCGGCAGGCTCCAGCCGCTCATGCAAGGCGGCGAGCGTATCTGCTGGGCGACCAAGGGATTCGAGCTGACTACCGGCAAGCTGCCGCACGAGGTCGTACGCGAGCTGCTCGGCGATGATCACGCGGTAGCGGTGCTGTCCGGCCCGACCTTCGCGCGCGAGGTGGCTGAAGGGCTGCCGACCGCGCTGACGATCGCGGGCAGCGACGAGGCGTTCGCCTGCGACCTGGCGCGCGCGCTCTCCGGCCCGCATTTTCGCGCCTACACGTCTGCCGACATCGTCGGGGTCGAGGTCGGCGGCGCGGTCAAGAACGTGATCGCGATCGGCGCCGGTCTCTCCGATGGCCTCGGGTTCGGCGCGAATGCACGCATCGCGCTGATCAACCGCGGGCTGGCGGAGATGATCCGCCTGGGCGTGGCGCTGGGCGCGCGGCAGGACACCTTCGTCGGCCTGGCCGGCATGGGCGACCTCGTGCTCACCTGCACCGACGACCAGTCGCGCAACCGCCGGTTCGGCCTTGCGCTCGCGTCCGGCCAGACAGTGACGGAAGCCGAAGCCGGCATCCCGCAGGTCGTCGAAGGGGTCCGCGCGGCGAAAGCGGTGCACCAGGTCTCCACCCGCCTCGGCGTGGAAATGCCGATCTGCGAACAGATCTATCGCATCCTCTACGAGAACGTAACCCCGCGCGACGCTGTCGACACCCTCATGAACCGCGAACTCAAAGCGGAGTAACCCGTAGGAGCGCGCATCGCGCGCG
>CAZSKQ010000033.1:0-23148 GCA_964607425.1 uncultured Woeseiaceae bacterium | reverse complement strand
CTCATGAACCGCGAACTCAAAGCGGAGTAACCCGTAGGAGCGCGCATCGCGCGCGAAGGCACCCACGATGACTCGCCGAGCGTCGCATCGCGCGCGGTGCGCGCTCCTTACGGGAAATGGTGCTGGCGCCAGGCTTCGTAGATGATCACGGCGGCCGCGTTCGAGAGGTTCAGGCTGCGGCTTCCGGGGCGCATCGGGATGCGCAGGCGCTGTCCGGCCGGCACGGATTCAAGGATCTCCGAAGGAAGTCCGCGGGTTTCCGGGCCCAGCAGGAAAGCGTCCGCCGGCCGGAAGGCGGGAGCGCTGTAGTGGGTGGTACCGCGGGTGCTGCAGGCGAACACGCGCGGGTTGCCCAGCTGCCGCAGGCAGTTGTCCAGCGAGGCGTGCGTCCGCACGTCGGCGAATTCATGGTAATCCAGCCCCGCGCGCCGCAGCCGCGGCTCGTCGAGCTCGAACCCGAGAGGTTCAACCAGGTGCAGCGCCACGCCCGTGTTGGCGGCGAGCCGGATGATATTGCCGGTGTTCGGCGGGATTTCGGGCTGGTACAGGATCAGGCTGAACATCGCAGCACCCAAACGGATAAACTGCATGATCGCATGCCGGCAAGGCGTGCATCGTCATACAGCCAGGCAATTCGAAAATGACTCCAGCCGCGGACAATCCCCTCGCCGTAGATTTTTGCGGGCTCACGTTGAGCTCGCCCATCGTGCTGCTCTCGGGATGCGTCGGCTTCGGCGAGGAATATACGCGCGTGCACGGTTTCTCCAACCGCGATGCCGGGGCCGTCGTCCTCAAGGGTACGACGCTGGAGCCGCGGCTCGGCAACCCGCCGCGCCGCATGGCGGAAACGGCGATGGGGATGTTGAACGCCATCGGCCTGCAGAACCCGGGCGTGGACAAGGTGGTCGCCGAGATCCTGCCGACTCTCGATTTCAGCGAGACCCGTTTTTTCGCCAATATCTGTGGCTCCACCATCGAGGACTACGCCGAAGTTGCGCGACGTTTCGACGATTCACCGATCGACGCCATCGAAATCAACATCTCATGCCCGAACATCAAGGAAGGCGGCGTGTCCTTCGGCAATTACCCGGAGATGTCGGCGCAGGTTGTCGCCGCCTGCCGCGCGCGCACGAAAAAACCCCTCATCGCGAAACTGTCGCCAAACCAGACCGACATTGCCGCGAACGCGCGCCGCTGTATCGAAGCCGGCGCCGATGCGCTCGCCGTCATCAACACCATTACCGGGATGGCGATCGACGTGGAGAAGCGCCGCCCGGTAATCGGCAACGTGCGCGGCGGCTTGTCAGGACCGGCCATCAAGCCGATCGCTCTCTGGAAAGTGCGGCAGGTTTACGAGGTCGCGGGCCCGCAGGGTGTACCGATCATCGGCCAGGGCGGCATCATGAACGCCCACGATGCGCTCGAGTTCCTGGTCGCGGGCGCCACGGCCGTAGGCGTCGGTACCGCGTTGTTTTACGAACCGCTCATCTGCCCGGAGATCAACGCGGGCATCGCACAATACCTTGCGCGGCACGGCATGCGGTCGATCGGCGAGCTGGTCGGTTCGCTGCAGCTTCCGGACGCGGACTGACCGGTCCCGCGGACCCGCTGCGCTCGCGACCGATCCGCCCCGGCAATGCCGGGTCAGGTGCGTTTACGGAGCCGCTTCCCCGGCAAGGTCATCGGCAGGCGCGGCGCGCGGTGCCGGGAACGCACCGGCGACGATCCAGGCGGCGCCCCAGAAAGCGACGCAGACGAACAGGCTGGTCAGCTCGGGCCGGTCGCCGGCGTAGCCGGCCGGGTTCGCGGCGCCGCGCGGCAGCGGATGGTCGAGCACCCGCGGCAGGTGCAGCGTCAGGGCCCATGCCGCAAACATGAAGCCCGCGACGATGGCCGCCAGCCGCGGCAATACGCCGGCCGCTATGGCGACGCCCGCCGCGATGTGCCCCGCGCCCGCGAGATACGCGAGGAACAGCGGCCATGGATACCAGCCGGGAACGAGGAGCGCCGTGGATTCGCCGTAAACCAGGTGCAAAACGCCGAATACCGGCAGGGACAGGCCGAAGGCGGTAGAGCCTGCGCGTATCCATGATCGACGAGCCGGGATGCCGGCCATGCCGGCGAGTATGAGCGCCGCACCGGCGAGCGCCAGGCACTCGAACGTTCGAATCCACCACGGGGAGCGCAAAAGCTCCGGGTTGGTGAATGCGCTCGGTATTTGCAGGAGCACGATCCACGCGGCGAGGAAAGCGGCCAGCGCCGCTCCCGCGGCCCGCATCCTGTAGTTCGCGAGCATGGCCAGCCCGGCGGCGACCAGGCAGGCGCCCGTCAGGACGGCCAGCAAGGCACGCCCCGGCACCCACGCGGGCACGGGCTGCAGCGAGTTGACGAAGTCGAGGTAAACGAGGCAGACAACACCGAGGGCGGCAATGGCGGTGCCGAACAGCACGCGGCCGGAAAGCAGGTAGGGATCGTTCATCTGGTCGTACCCGGGTTCGCGGCCCGTAAAGATAGCCGCGGTGATCTACCCGGGAAATGACCATTTCGCGCGGGTACCAGCGGTCCATTCAGGCGGTCACGGGCGCATGCCGCTCCTGCCGCGGCGCAAGGCCAAGGCGCCGCCGTACCTCAAGCGCGATCCCGCAGGACTTCTCCCAGCGTCCGGGTCGCCTCCAGCAGCGCGCGCTCGGTCGAGCCGCCGAAGCCGAGCAAGAGCCCCTGGCGCCGGGCGCCGGTGCCGTAGTAGCAGGACCAGAGCGAGGTCGCGGTCAGCCGGTGCCGGTGCAGGCCGGCCAGCACCTCGCGGTCCTCCCGTCCCGATTCGAGCAGCACGGCCATGTGCAGCCCGGCATCCGCGTTCAATACCGTGAGGTCATCTCGCGCATGGCGCTCGAGGCCTTCGAGCAGGGCATCGCGGCGGGAGCGGTAAATAGCCCGCATGCGCCGAAGGTGGCGCGCGAAGTGACCTTCGCGCAGGAATTCGGCCAGGACCTTCTGGTAGAGGGGAGGCGAGAACAGGTCGAGAGCGACCCGGGCCTCCGCGAATGCCCGGGCAAGGGCCGGCGGCGCCACGAGGTAGCCGACCCGCATGGCGGGGAACAGCACCTTGCTGAACGTCCCGATGTAGATCACGCGGCCGGGCGCCATCCCCTGCAGCGAGCCAATCGGCCGACTCGCGTAGCGGTACTCGCTGTCGTAGTCATCCTCTAGCACCCAGGCATCCTGCTCGCGCGCCCATTCGAGCAAGGCGAGCCGGCGTGCCACGCTCATGGTCGTGCCGAGGGGATACTGATGCGACGGCGTAACGTGGACCGCGCGGATGCCCCGGCCCAGCGCGGCCAGCGCCGTGACGCTCAGGCCCTGGTCGTCCACCGGTACGTGTTTGAGTTCCGCGCCGTGCGCGAGGAACGCCATGTGCGCTCCGAAATAACCGGGCTCTTCCATGGCGGCAACATCGCCGCGCCGGAGGAGCGTGGCGGCGCAGAGGCGTAGCGCCGCCTGGGAACCGGACACGACCAGTACCTGTTCGGCATCGCAGGTGACGCCGCGCGCCACCCGTAAATGCTCCGCGATCGCGATGCGCAACTCCGGCAGCCCGGCCGCATCCCCATAGACCATTTCGTTATAAGACGTGTGCCGCGCGTGCCGCACGAGCAGCCGCGACCAAAGCGTGTGGGGAAAGGCGTCGAGTGCCGGAACGCTGAGCCGAAACGGCTTGAGCCTGCCGATGTCGCTCGTAAAGTGCTTCGGTATGCGATGTCGAATGCCCGCGGCAGCGGCGCTGCTCCGGGGCAGGGAGGCAAGCAGGTCGTCCGGCAGCGCGCCGCTGACGAACGTGCCGGCGCCCGTCCTGCCTTCGATGTATCCCTCGTGCAGCAGCTGCTCGTAGGCAACGAGCACGGGCTGCCTGGATATGGCGAGATCCGCGGCCAGCGCGCGGGTGGAAGGCAGGCGCTGCCCGGGCCTCAAGGCGCCCTCGAGAATCGAGTGCCGCAGGCCATCGTAAATCTGCCGGTGCAGGGGCGAATCGCCGGTCCGGTCAACGGGGAGCTGTAAAATGGTCATGGACAGAGAGTAACAAATGGCGATTGCGCAGTGACCACCTGCGCGGCTATTCAAGGGCCATGGATACACCCGTCATTCCCGGCCTGCTGCTCGACCGCGCCGCCCTTGCCCGCGCACGCAAGGCGCGCGATCCCCGATTCGACGGCCGCTTTTTCATCGGCAGCGTCGTCAGCGGCGTGTACTGCCGCCCGATTTGCGCCAGCCGAGCCCCGAAACAAGGGAACGTCCGCTACTACGCGACGGCCGCGGCCGCCGCCGAAGCCGGGTTCCGGCCCTGCCTGCGCTGCCGCCCGGAGGCGGCGCCGGAGAGCGCCGCCTGGCGCGGCGCCTCGCCGGTGGTACGGCGGGCTCTTGCATTGATCGAGAACGGCGCCCTGGACGAGAACTCGGTCGAGGCGCTCGCGCAGCGGCTCGGCATCGGTGCGCGCCACCTGCGGCGCCTGTTCGTCAAGCACGTCGGCGCCTCGCCGAATACGATCGCGCAAACGCGCCGGCTGCATTTCGCCAAGCTGCTCATTGACGGGACCGACCTGCCGATGACCCAGGTCGCGCTGGAAGCCGGCTATCGCTCGCTGCGGCGTTTCAATGCCGTGATCCGCGACACCTACCGCTGCCCGCCCAGCGAGCTCCGGCGGCGAGCCGGACGCAACCGGGCAAAGCGCGCCGGCATCGTGCTGCGGTTGCCTTACCGGCCCCCGTACGACTGGGCGAGCATGCTGGAGTACCTGGGCGCGCGCGCGGTGCGCGAAGTCGAGCAGGTGGGTGACGGAGCTTATACGCGCAACATCGTGCATGACGGCCGGCCCGCGCGCATCGTCGTCCGGGATCGCGCAGCGCTCAGCGCGATAGAAATCGAGTTCCGGGGTGCGCCCGGCGGCACGCTGGTCAACCTTGCCGGACGCGCGCGGCGGGCTTTCGATCTCGCGGCCGATCCGCAGCGCATCGGCTCGGCCCTGTCCCGGGATCCGCTGCTTGCACCGATCGTGGCGCGGCACCCCGGGCTGCGCATCCCCGGCGCCTGGGACAGCTTTGAGTGCGCGGTGCGCGCCGTGATCTCGGCCGGCTCGCCGGAACGCGAACGCCGGCTGGTATCGCGGCTCGTAAGGAGTTGCGGCTCGCGGTTCCCGGAAGCGTCCGTGACGCTCACGCACCTGTTTCCCACGGCCCAGGCGCTGGCGATAGCGGATCTCGAAGGGATCGGCCTCGCCGGCTCGCAGGCCGCGGCGCTGCGGGCGCTGGCCGCCGCCTTCATCGAGCGCCGGCTGAACTTCGAGTCACCGCGCCACGAGCTCGCGCGGACACTCCTCGCCATCCAGGGAATCGACGAACGGACGGTTGCTACGTCGCGCTCCGAGCGCTGGGAGATCCGGATGCATTCCCGGCGAGCGGGACCGATCTCCGGGTCATCACGGGGCTTGGTGGCAGCGGGGGAGTGCCGGTGCTCCCCGGACATGCGCAAACCTGGCGTCCCTGGCGGGGCTACGCGCTGCTTTACCTGTGGCGCGCACAGGCCGGGCAGGCCGCCGACGGCGAGCGCGGCGATCTCGCCCGGCGGGCCTGATAGCATTCGCACATGCGGTGCATGCATGTGAGAACCGTGGTCCTTGTAGCCGTCGTTCTGGCGCTGCCCGTGGCCAACGCCTTTGCCGGTGTGGTCTTCTCCGAGCCCGTCGTGATCGTAGAGGGGCCGCCCAGCGCCATCCGCCTCGCCATCAGCCCGGACGGCACCCGCCAGCTTTACGGCGAACCGCGCAAAGCGGAGCATGGCGGACTGCAGATCCGCGAACGACACCGGACGGACGCGGGCTGGAGCGAACCCGGGGACGTCGCCTTCAACACGCGATGGAACGATTTCGATCCCGCTTTCGCGCCGGACGGCTCCGGCGTGTACTTCTTCTCGAACCGTCCCGGCGGCGCAGGCGGCGACGACCTCTGGTTCGTACCGCTGGAGGGCGGCGCCTGGGGCGAGCCCCTGAATCTCGGCGCAGCGCTCAATACCTCCGGCGACGAGTGGGCGCCGACGCCGCTTTCCGGTGACCGCCTGCTGTTCAGCTCCGACGGCCACGAAGGCCACGGGGGACAGGACCTGTACATCGCGGAGCGCACCGCCGCGGGCTGGGGCACACCGCAGAACCTTGGTCCCGCGGTCAACTCCGCGCAGGACGATTACGACGCCGCCTTGCTTCCGGAAGGAGTATTGCTGCTGACACGCAGTACCGATCCGGACAGCGGCAGCGAAATCTTCTACAGCTGCCGATCCGCTGGCAGCTATACCGAAGCGCGTTTGGCGGGTCCCAACGTCAATCTCGGCGGCGGCTTTGCACTCGGGCCATCCGTTTCCGCGACCGAGCCCGGCAGCATCTTCTTCAGCGCCCTGCCTCCCGGCGCGCAGAGCGCAAGTATCTATCGGGCCCGCTACCGCATCGACTGCGCCGCCGCAGGCTCCGGTTAGCGCTTCGGGCGGCCGAGGACACAAACCTCGGCGCCCTCGGCGCGCTCGAAATCCACCCTCCAGTTGGTCTCCCAGCTGCGGTTGTCGTAGGAGAACGCCTGCTCCCAGCGGGCGTGGTCGCGGTCGAGTTTTTCGAAGATGAAGCGCACTTTGACCGGACGGCCGTTATCGATGTCCTCACCGTAGAATTCGCCGTGCCGGCCGCTGAAGCCGCCAACTACCGGGGCGCTCATCACGCCGGTAGCGCCGCTCACCCAGTAGACGGACCATTGCCGCTTGTCGGTGTCGAAAGTGCGCACGGTCAGGCCCGCCCGGCCCTGGGTCGGGAACCAGACCTCGTCCACGTTCGCCTTGCCGTCCAGGTACTCCGTCATGCACAGCGTGGCCGGGAATGTTTCCCATTCATCGCCGCCGGTACCGCGTTCCTTCAGGCGCTGCTGCTGCGTCGTCCAGGCACCGGCCAGGTCGTCAAAATCATCGACGTTGCCGACCCGGGCGGTGGTATAACCGGGCGGCAGCGGCGCATCTCCGGCGCCGGCCGACACGGTGATCCCCAGGCCGGCGGCTATGACGACAGCGGTGAGGCAGTGCAACGAGCGTTGCGACGGGATTTCCAGCATACGGTGTGCCTCCGGCAGTTCGAACGATTGCTGCGCTCGGCCCCGGTGCGGGCGCGGGCGGGGTACAGGCGACTATAGCGGCCGTGCGGCGGCTGGAAAGATCCACTTCCCGTGCCGTCTTCGATGCCACTTGCGGATGGCGCCACCCGCAGGCCGCGGAAGTCCGGAAGCAGCGAGCACGGCGGCTGCCGTTGCGTACACTCCGGGCGGGGAGGACGGCACATGAGCGAAGCATCGGAACAGGCCGGGTGCGACAGCGCGGCGGCAATGACTCGCGCCCTGCTGGGCTGGGGAGTCGTCGTCGGTATCTTCTACCTGGCGCTTGGAATCGCGCTGGCGCTCACCCGCGACGGATTCGACATTACCCGGCACGCGCTCAGCCTGCTCATGCTGGGAGATCGGGGCTGGATGCAGGCGGCGAACCTGATCCTGAGCGGCATCATGACCATTGCCGCCGCCGTGGGTTTCGCACGCGCCATGCGGGGCTCGGCGATCGCCGGGCTCCTCATCGGGGGTTACGGAACCTGCCTTGTCGCGTCTGGGATTTTTCCGCCCGCCGCGCCGCCCGGGTTTCCCGCCGCTGCGGCCGCGGACGAGCCTTCGACCGGCGGCGTACTCCACTTTGCTTTCGGCGGCCTCGGTTTCCTGCTGCTTGCGGCAGCGTGCTTTGCCGTCGGCGCCTGGTGCCGGCGGCAGGATGCAACGGGCCTTGCAGCCTACTCGTGGGCCAGCGGCATTATCGTGCTTGTGGGCTTTGTCGGCGGCGCGGCGCTGTCGGCGCAGGCGCCAGGCATTGGCCTTTTGTGGGTCGCCGTCGTCGCCGGTTGGAGCTGGCTGGCTGCCGCGTCCCTCTATCTTTATCGCGTGCCGGCATGACATTCGACGCCGCAACCTACCTTGCCGCCGTTGACCGCTCCGTGTCCTCGCTTGCTCGCGCAGGCAAGCCTGCGCGCGCCGTCACCCTCGCCCGCGGTTACGCCACCACCATGGACGACCTCTGGGATGCCCTTACGAACCCGGAACGGTTGCCGCGCTGGTTCCTGCCGGTGGCGGGCGACTTCCGGCAGGGCGGCCATTACCAGCTCGAGGGAAACGCCGCTGGCGCCATCGAGGTGTGCGAACCGCCGACCCGCCTGCACCTGACCTGGGTATTCGGGGGCAGCACGAGCTGGGTCGAAGTCCGCCTGGGCCCCGGCGGCCCTGGAGGCGCCCGCCTCGAGTTGAGCCACATCGCGCACGCGGATGCCTTCTGGGAGGAATACGGTCCCGGCGCCGGCGGTGTGGGTTGGGACCTCGCGCTCGCCGGCCTCGCGATGAGTCTTGGCAATCCCGCTGCCCGGCTCGACGGGGAGGAGTTCGCAGCGTCGCCCGCGGGTCTTCTGTTCATAAAGGCCTGCGCCGATGCCTGGGCAAGAGCCGACATCGCATCGGGTACCGATGCGGCGCAAGCGCGTGCCGCCGGCCGACGGACCAGCGCCTTTTACACGGGCAGCCCATCTCCGGAAAGCTGATGCACGGATTCGATGTCCTGCGCCTGTCGCGGACCTTCCTTCCGGGCGCGTTCGCCCTCGGACTGGCGCTTCCATCGCAAGCTGTGGAGCCCGTGGATCTCGAATCCCCCGCCGAGGTCATCGGCGTTGCGCCAGTGCGGGACGAGACGCGCTCCGCGAATCGACCTGTCGTGCAAGCCCGGTTCATCGGCAATGCGGCATTCGAGCTGACGGACGGTGCGACGACGATTCTCGTGGACTTCCCTTATGAATCCGGCGCGTTCGGCTACATGACCTTCGCCGGGCACGAGGCACGTTTCCGCGAGCGCACGTTTTGCCTGTTCACCCATCGCCATCCGGATCACTTCGACCCTGGCGCGATTCCAGGCATCGGCTGTTTGGTTGCGGGTCCCGGCGAGGTCCAGGCGGCCGTTCCCGCCGCGCTGCGCGCGGGACCGGGTCCCGACTGGCGGTTCGGTGCGGCGAAGATCGAATGCATTCCGACCGCGCACGCCGACGTCGAACATTGTTCCTATTTAATAAGCTGGCATGCCGCCGGGATCCTGATCGCCGGCGACATTGGCAGCCTGGAAGGCCTGGAGCAGGTCGCACGGCGGGCCGGTACCATCCTGCTGCCGTCATGGCTCGCCCCGGACATCGAGACCGCGGCGCTGCCGCCGACGCCGCAGATCGTCATCGATCATCACAGGCCGGACGAGGACCTGCCCGGCGGCAAGTTCCTGGTGCCTGCCCAGGGCCTCACGTTCGCCATCCTCCCTGTCGACAGCCGCGACCCCGCAGCGCCTGTGCCGCGGTAACCGGCCGCTCCCGCGGGCCGGGGCAGCAGGATGGGGGCGGTGTCAGTCGAGCCGCAGTGCGCGCATCTTGCGCGCAAGCGTGTTGCGGCCCCAGCCGAGGAGCCGCGCGGCCTCCTGGCGATGGCCGCGCACGCGTTTCAGCGCTGCCCGGATCAGCACCTTCTCGAACGCCGGCAGCGCTGTCTTCAGGAGCGGATCGCCGGCGCGGCCGAGCTCCTGCTCCGCCCAGGCCTCGAGGCCGGCCGTCCAGGCGTCGAGCGCGGCCTGCGACGTGGCCCTGCCGCCGAGGTCGTCCGGAAGATCGTCGGCCGCGATCACGCTGCCCGGCGCCGTGACCGTCAAGCGACGAGTCGTGTTGACGAGCTGGCGGACGTTGCCCGGCCAGTCATAGGCGGTCAAGCGCTCGACGGCTTCGCTGTTCAGGGTCTTGACGGGCGTGTGCAACTCGCGCGCGGCGTCACCGAGGTAATGGGCGAGCAGCAGCGGTATGTCCTCACGCCTTTGGCGCAGCGGCGGAATGTCGATCCGCATGACGTTCAGGCGGTGATAGAGATCCTCGCGGAAGCGGCCTTCCTTTACCGCGCGCGCGAGGTCCTGGTGCGTGGCGGCGATCACGCGCACGTCGACGGTGACCGAGGTCTGCCCGCCGACGCGATAGAACTCGCTTTCGGCCAGCACCCGCAGCAGGCGCGTCTGCAGGCCCGGCGACATGTCGCCGATCTCGTCGAGGAACAGCGTGCCGCCGTCGGCCTGTTCGAAACGGCCGATGCGCCGGCTGTCGGCGCCGGTGAACGCGCCGCGTTCGTGACCGAACAACTCCGATTCCAGCAGGTCCGCGGCGATCGCCGAGGTGTTCAGCGCGACGAAGGGCTTGCCGGAGCGCGGTCCATGCCGGTGCAGGGCGCGCGCAACCAGCTCCTTGCCGGTGCCGGATTCACCGGTAACCAGCACCGTCATGCTGGAACGCGCGAGCCGGCCGATGGAGCGGAACACGTCCTGCATGGCGGGAGCCTGGCCGATGAGTGAAGGCACCGTGGTGCGCGCGTCCGAGCCTGGCTCCGGCGGCAAGCGGCCGTTGCGGCGCGCGGCCTTTCTCACGAGCTCCAGCGTCTCGTCGAGATCGAACGGCTTCGGCAGGTATTCGAAGGCGCCGCCCTGGTAGGCGGCGACGGCGTTGTCGAGGTCGGAATGCGCGGTCATGACAATCACGGGCACGTCGGGATGTTCCCTTCCCAGGCGCTCGAGCACGGCGAAGCCGTCGATGCCGGGCATGCGCACATCGGTAATCAGGACGTCCGGACGGCGGTGCCCGATTGCTTCCAGCAGGTGTTCGGCGCGTTCGAAGGTGCGCACCCGGATGCCACCCTGCTTGAGCGCGCGTTCGAGCACCCAACGTACCGACGGGTCGTCGTCGACCACCCAGACGTCCAGCTCCGGGGAGCTCATGTTCGCGTCTCGGGAGCGAGCGGCAGCCGCACGAAGAACACGGTGCGGCCCGGGCGGCTCTCGAACTCGATGAGCCCGCCGTGGCGGCTCACCAGGTCCTGTGCCACCGCGAGTCCCAAACCCGCGCCGTCCGGCCGGCTGGTCACCAGCGGATAGAAAATGGAATCCTGGAGCGCGGGCGCGATTCCCGGGCCGTCGTCCTCGATCTCGATCGTGGCTACGGCACGGTGGCGGAGATCCCCGATAGTGAAATCCAGGGTCGCGCGCGTCCTCACGACAATCGTTCCCTGGCCGGCGAGGGCGGTAGCCGCGTTCTGCATGAGATTCAGCAGTGCCTGTACGAGGTGGTCGCGATCGAGGTCGATGAGCGGCAGCCCGGGATCGTAGTCGCGCTGCAGCTTGAGCGACGGTGTCATTTGCGGCGCAACGAGTTTCAGCACGTATTCGATGAGCTCGTGCACGTTGACCGGCTGCTTTTTCGGTGGCCCGAGCGGCCCGAGCAGCGTATCGGCGAGCGCGGCGAGCCGGTCGGCCTCGCTGATGATGACGCTGGTATATTCCCTGAGCTCGGCGCTCGTGAGCTGCTTCGACAGCAGCTGCGCCGCGCCGCGCAGGCCGCCGAGCGGATTTTTTATCTCGTGCGCGAGCTGGCGAATCATCTGGCGCCCGGCGCCGTGCTGGACGATCAGCGCGTTCTCGCGGCTGATCTGCGAGCGTCGCGTCACGTCCACCATTTCCACCAGCAGGCAGCCTTGCATGGCGACGCCCTGGATCGGCGACACGCGGCAATCCACGATGCGGCGGTCGCTGCGGGCGCCGGCGGGCACCAGCGTCAGCTCGTCGGCGAAGCTGCGCCCCGTTGAGACGGCGCGGCCGATGAGGTGCCCGAGCTGGCGGTCATCGTCGAGCAGCTCGAGCAGGGGTTTGCCGCAGGCGCGGCTGCGGCTGATACCGAGCACGTCCTCGGCCGCGGGATTGACGCTCAGTACCAACAGGTTGCGGTCGAGAACGATCGCGCCGGTGCTGAGGTTCTCCAAAATGTCCCGGGCCCGCGGACCCTCGCCGGCTGCCGCGCCCCCGCCGGTACTGCCGCCGGTCAGTTGGGAGTCAGGATCGTCGTCTGCTGGACGTAGAACCGGATCGGGTCGCTGCGGATCATCAGCCGCCCCTGCGCGTCCAGGATTTCCGCCTGCAGGTTGTGCGCGCCCCGCCACACTTCCTGCAACCCGACCGTCAGTCCGCCGGCGGGCTGAGCCTGGCCGTCGAAGTACAGCCGCACCTGGTGGCCGGGCTGGAGCTCCGGCTGGACGTCCAGGCGTACCGTCAGTTGACCCGCGATGTTCCATAACGTCTCTTCGGGCGCGGGAGCGACAAACTGCAGTGTTTCGTAAGCGAAGGGCTGCTGCTGCTCCGCAGTGGCGGCGGAACTCGCAGGCGGCGAACGGCGCCGCAGGGACTCGAAGGCGGCTGCCGGGGGTGGCGGGTTGCTTTCGGGCAGGTAGATTTCCTCGGCACCCGGCTGCGGCGTGTCGGAATAGTGAACGATCCCGTCTTCGTCGACCCACCGGTAGACCTGGGCCGGCAAGGCGCTCGCCGCGAGCAGGAGAACAAGAAGCATGCAGGCGCTTTTACGCATCGTCGTAGCATAGCAGCCTTGCAGGCCCCCGAATGTGGACCGGCGCACACCAGCAACGGGCGGGCGCGGAAATGGGGACTGGCCCCATTTCCGCCGGCCCCATCCCCGGGGGCGCCATTTTCCCTCCCTGCTCGCCGCGCGGGCATGTCAGAGGCTGTAGTACATGTCGAACTCCACCGGGTGCGGGGCCATGCGCAGGCGCGTGACGTTCTGCATCTTGAGATCGATGTAGGCGTCGATCAGGTCGTCGGTGAACACGCCGCCGTTCTTCAGGAAGCTGCGGTCCCGGTCCAGCGCGATCAGCGCTTCTTCCAGCGAGAAGGCCACGTGCTCGAGCTCCTTCTCTTCCTCGGGCGGCAGGTCGTAGAGGTCCTTGTCCATGGCATCGCCCGGATGGATGCGATTGTGGATGCCGTCCAGGCCCGCCATCAGCATCGCCGAAAACGCGAGGTAGGGATTCGCCATGGAATCGGGGAAGCGGAGCTCGATGCGGCGCCCCTTCGAATTCGCTTCATAGGGAATGCGGATCGAGGCGGAGCGGTTGCGCGCGGAGTAGGCGAGAATGGTCGGCGCTTCGAAGCCCGGCACCAGGCGCTTGTAGCTGTTGGTCGATGGGTTCGCGAAAGCGTTCAACGCTTTCGCGTGCTTGATCAACCCGCCCAGGTAGTACAACGCGGTTTCCGACAGCCCGCCGTAGCCGTCGCCGGAGAACAGGTTCTTGCCGGCCTTGAACAGCGACTGGTGCACGTGCATGCCGTTGCCGTTGTCGTTGACCAGCGGCTTCGGCATGAAGGTCGCGGTCTTGCCGTAACTGTGCGCGACGTTGTGCACGACGTATTTGAGGATCTGCACTTCGTCCGCCTTGCGCGTCAGGGTCGAGAACCTTACCCCGATCTCGCACTGGCCGGCGGTCGCCACCTCGTGGTGATGCACCTCCGTCACGAGCCCCATTTCATCGAGCGCGAGGCACATTGCGGAGCGCAGGTCATGCAGCGAATCGACCGGCGGCACCGGGAAGTAGCCGCCCTTCACCATCGGGCGGTGGCCGGTATTCATTTCCTCGTAACTGCGGCTCTTGTTCCAGGCGCCTTCCTGGGAATCGATGGAATAGAACGCGCCCTGCATCGTGTCGTCCCAGCGAACATCGTCGAATACAAAGAACTCGTTCTCCGGCCCGAAGTACGCCTCGTCGGCGAGGCCGGTGGACTTCAGGTACGCTTCCGCGCGCTGGGCGAGGGAGCGCGGGCAGCGATCGTAGCCCTGCATGGTCGACGGTTCGTACACGTCGCAGCGCAGGTTGAGGGTCGTCTCCTCGGAAAAGATGTCGACGACCGCCGAGGCAGGATCGGGCATGAGGATCATGTCGGACTCGTTGATGCCCTTCCAGCCCGCAATCGACGAGCCGTCGAACATTTTGCCTTCTTCGAACGTGTCCTCGTCCAGCATCCGGGCCGGCGTGGTGACGTGCTGCTCCTTGCCCTTCGTATCGGTGAAGCGGAAGTCGACGAACTTGATCTCCCTTTCCTTGATCAGGCCGAGCACCTCTGCTGCGGTCATTGACGTATCCTCTTGTTGGTTTGTTGTCGCCGCCGCGCATGCGCCGGCCGGTAGTGCAGCTGCAGGTGCAGGAAGCATGCCACTATGGGGCAATGGATAAGTACCTGAAAATCCTACGATCCTGTTGAGGCGGCGGCGACGGTATGCACCAGTATAGTGCAGAAGCGCCGCACCCTGCACCAGTATAGTGCGAACGCTGGCTGCGCTTGCGCGCAGGACTGATCCTGTCGCCGCTCGCCGGGCGGGGTATACTTCCGCGCCAAGTAATCGCCTGAAGCCGTTGATGTCCAAGGAAAACCCGCCCGCACCCCACTACTTCCAGGACCTGGTGCTGGCCCTGCAGCGGTTCTGGGCCGCCGAGGGCGCCGTGATCGCACAGCCGTACGACATGGAGATGGGCGCAGGCACCTTTCACCCGATGACGTTCCTGCGGGCCGTGGGCCCGGAGCCCTGGCGCGCCGCCTACGTGCAACCCAGCCGTCGCCCGACCGACGGCCGCTACGGCGACAACCCGTTCCGGCTGCAGCACTACTACCAGTTCCAGGTAGTCTTGAAGCCCTCGCCCGACGATATCCAGGCGCTCTACCTGCGGTCGCTCGCCGCCATCGGCATTGACGCGAAGGTGCACGATATCCGCTTCGTCGAGGACGACTGGGAATCGCCGACGCTGGGCGCCTGGGGGCTGGGCTGGGAAGTGTGGCTGAACGGCATGGAAATCACGCAGTTCACCTATTTCCAGCAGGTCGGCGGCCTCGAATGCCGTCCCGTCACGGGCGAGATTACCTACGGCCTGGAACGACTGGCGATGTACCTGCAGAACGTGGAGAGCATCTACGACATCGTGTGGACCAGCGGCCCGTACGGCGACGTCACCTACGGGGACGTCTACCGGCAGAACGAGGTCGAGCAATCGCGCTACAACTTCGAGGAGGCGCCGGTAGACGCGTTGTTTCGCCAGTTCGATTTCGCGGAAAGCGAATGCCGCCGCCTGATCGAGGTAAAGCTCCCCCTGCCGGCCTATGAGCAGATGCTCACCGCATCGCACACGTTCAACCTGCTGGACGCCCGCGGCGCGATTTCCGTGAGCGAGCGGCAGCGCTACATCCTGCGGGTGCGCGAGATGTCGCGCGCGATCGCGCAGGCCTATTACGACAGTCGCGAGGCGCTGGGCTTCCCGCTGCTGGAGCAGGCAGGGGCAGGAACCTGATGCCGCGGGTCAACGAAGCTAGCGCCGATTTCCTGGTCGAGATCGGCACCGAGGAACTGCCGCCGAAGGCGCTCAGGCGCCTGATGCAGGCTTTCGCCGAGGGGATAAAGGCCGGGCTGGCGCGGGAGCGCCTCGCGCACGGCGAGCTCGAGGCGTTTGCGACGCCGCGGCGGCTGGCGGTGCTGGTGCAAGACCTTGCCGGGCGCCAGGAAGATCGCGTGACGGAGCTCAAGGGTCCCCCGCTGGCCGTGGCCTTCGATCCGGAGGGCCGGCCGACGGCGGCGGCACGGGCGTTCGCGGAAAAATGCGGGGTCACGGTCGAAGCGCTGGGGCGCACCGCGACGGCGAAGGGTGAATGGCTCACCGGCCGCTCCGTGGCCGCGGGCCAGCCGGCCGCGGCGGTACTTCCCGGCGTCGTCGAGGAGGCGCTGGACAAGCTGCCGATCCCGCGGCGCATGCGCTGGGGCGACTCGGAGATCGAGTTCGTCCGGCCCGTGCGCTGGCTGCTCATGCTGCACGGCGAGAACCTGGTTCCCGCCACGATCCTCGGCCATCCATCGGGTAACGTCACGTGGGGTCACCGGTTCCTGGCCGCAGGCGAGATCACGATCCGCACGCCGGCGGAATACCTGCAGCGGCTCGAGGAGCAGGGGCGGGTGCTGGCGGACTTCGCGGCACGGCGGCAGCGGATCGTCGAAGGCGTGGCGCGGGCGGCCGCGAGCGTGGGCGGCACGCCGCTTGGCGACGACGAGCTCTACGACGAGGTAACGGCGCTGACGGAATGGCCGGTGCCGATGATCGGCCGTTTCGACGAGGCCTATCTCGACCTGCCGCGCGAGGTGATCGCCGCGACCCTGACGCATCACCAGCGCTACTTCCCGATCGAGGATGCTGCCGGCAACCTGCAGGCGGAGTTCGTGACGGTCGCGAACCTCGAAAGCAGCGAGCCGGAGCGGGTGCGTGACGGTAACGAGCGCGTCATCCGGCCGCGGCTGGCCGATGCCGCGTTCTTCCGCGACCAGGACCTCGAGGTGCGGCTGGCGGATCGCCTGCCGCTCTTGCAGCGCATCGTCTACAGCGAAGGGCTCGGCAGCCTGCACGACAAGACCGCGCGGGTAGCGCGATTGACGGTGGCCATCGCCGCCGGGCTCGGGCTCGACCGGGCGATCGTCGAACGCGCGGCCTGGCTGTCCCGCGCCGACCTGACGACGGGCATGGTCGGCGAGTTCCCGGAGCTCCAGGGCGTGATGGGCAGCTACTACGCCGCGGCCTCCGGCGAACCCGAAGCCGTAGCGGCCGCCATCCGGGAAATGTACCTGCCGCGGCACGCGGGCGACGCGCTGCCGGCCACCGACGCCGGGCGCGCGCTGTCGCTGGCCGACCGCATCGATTCGCTCGCGGGCCAGTTCGTCGTCGGCCGCAAGCCGACCGGCAACCGGGATCCGCAGGGACTGCGCCGCGCCGCTCTCGGCATCGTACGCATCCTGGTGGAGCAGGCGCTGGACCTGGACTTGCCCGCGCTGCTCGCGGCCGCGGTGGCCGAGCAGCCGGCGAGCGTTACCGACGCCGCAACGGTTACGGACGAGCTGTACGATTTCATCGTGGAGCGCCTGCGGTCCTGGTACGTCGACGGGCAGGGCATGACGGTGGAAGCGTTCGAATCGGTGCGCGCCCGGCGCCCGGCTTCATTGCACGATTTCGGCCTGCGGCTCGCGGGGGTCGCGGCCTTCGTCGAGCTGCCGCAGGCGGAGAGTCTCGCGGCGGCCAACAAGCGCATCGCGAACATCCTGCGGCAAGCGGGTGAAGACCGGTTTGGCGCCGTGGAGCCCGCACGGCTGGAAGCCGGCGCCGAACGCGACCTGTACGAGGCCCTGCAGTCGGCGCGATCCGCGGTGGAGCCGCTGATGCGGGAGCGCGACTATGCCGCGGCCCTGCGGCGCCTTGCAGCCCTGCGCGATCCCGTCGATCGCTTCTTCGACGATGTCATGGTGATGGCGGAAGATGCCGCGCTCAGGCGTAATCGCCTCGCGCTGCTGGCCGGGCTGCGCGACCTGTTCCTGCAAGTTGCCGATATTTCGCGGCTGTCGATCGGCTGAGCGGGCGTGACAGTTCGGCTCGTGGTGCTCGATCGCGACGGGGTGATCAACCAGGATTCAGATGCGTTCATCAAGTCGCCCGCCGAGTGGGTGCCTATCGACGGCAGCCTCGAGGCGATTGCGCTGCTGGCGCGGAACGGCTTCACCGTCGCGGTGGCCAGTAACCAGTCGGGGATCGGCCGCGGCCTGTTCGATCGCAGGGCGCTGGCCGCGATCCATCGGAAGATGCGGCGCGCCATTGCGCGCGCGGGCGGCGCCATCGACCACATCGTCAGCTGCCCGCACCGGCCGGAGGATGCCTGCGACTGCCGCAAGCCCGCGCCGGGACTCCTGCGGCGCCTGCAGCAGCACTACGGCCTGGGCTCGATGCGCGGCATCCCGGTAATCGGCGACTCGCTGCGCGACCTCGAAGCGGCGCGCGCGGTGGCGGCGCGGCCGCTGCTCGTGCTGACCGGCAACGGACGCCGCACGCGGGAGATGCTGCGTGAGCGGGGCTGGCGGGTGGAAACGTTCGATGACCTCCTCGGCGCGGCCAGGGCACTCGTCGGGGAACGCGAACGGCGGCGCCGTTGATGCTGCTACTGCGCTCGCTGGCCTTCCAGGCGTACTTCTTCGGCTCGGTGCTGGTGTTCGGGATCGTCGTGTTCCTGGGCTGGCCCTTGCCCTATACCCTGCGCTACCGCATCGCGGTTACCTGGGGCAAGGGGATGCTGTGGGCAGGCCGGTTTTTCTGCGGACTCGATTACCGGATAGAGGGCCTCGAGAACCTGCCGGACCGCCCGTCGGTGATTCTCAGCAAGCACTCTACTGTGTTTGAGGCCTACGCCATGCTCGTCTTCCTGCCGCGGCAAACGTGGGTGGCGAAACGTGAGCTGACCTGGATTCCGGTCTTTGGCTGGGGCTTCGCCTCGCTGAAGCCGATCAGCATCGATCGCAGCGCCGGCGGCAGCGCCGTCAGGCAGGTGATCGCGCAGGGCAAGGCACGCCTGGCCGAAGGGACCTGGGTCACGGTGTTCCCCGAAGGCACACGGCTGCCGCCGGGCGAGACCCGCCGCTACGGCATCAGCGGCGCGGCGCTCGCGCGTGAAGCCGCATGCCCCATCGTTCCCGTCGCCCACAATGCCGGCGAGTTCTGGCCGCGCCGAAGCATCATCAAGCGCCCCGGCCTCATCCGGCTGGTGGTCGGTCCGCCGATAGAGCCCGACGACCGCACGCCGAAGCAGACCAACCTTGTCGTGCAGGAGTGGATCGAAGGCAAGATGGCGGAAATCTCTGGCCGCGGTCCCTGAGGCGGTGGTCCGGCCGGAGTCCGCGAATCGATCAGTAAACCTTCATCGCTTCGCCCGGCCTGATTCGCAATGCCCGAGCCGTAGGCACCGCGCAGGCCGCCAACCCAATCAGGGCCAGGACGCCTACGCCCAGCACGATCGCCAGCAGGGTACCCGACCACCCGGCATGTGAAACGCCGCGATCTTCCAGGATCGCGTAGAACAGCCACCCGGCGAGAGGCATTCCCAGCAGAACGCCGAGGCCCACCTGAGCCAGCGCGCGTTGCGCAATGACCGTCGCGATGTTTCGCCGGTCGGCGCCTAGCGCAACGCGGATGCCGATTTCCCGTGTACGTTGCGTTACGGCAAACGACAGGAGCGAGAAGATGGCCGAAGCCGCGAGCGTCAGGAGAATTCCGACGAGGACCACTCCGCCCATTGCCGCGGCGGCGACCAGGTACCAGTCCCCTTCAACGACGGTGTCGAGGGCCGCCGGGGAAGAAATTGCCGCGAACGGATCGACCTCGTGCGCGATCTGCCGCAGGCGCGGCGTGAACGATTCGGGATTCCCGGCGACGTGGATGCCGAGCTGCACCGGGTAGATCGCGCCCGGAGCCGCGGGATGATACAGGCCCTGGTCGTCGTCCGGCATGAGCACATGCATCCCCAGGTGCCCGACCACACCGACTATCTCGTACCACGGGCCCGGCTTTTCGCCGGGCGACGAGAGGTACCGAACCCTGCGGCCAATGGGGTTCTCCCCGTTCAGGGCCTTTTCCACGAAGGTCGTGTTGACGATGACGTTTGCGGCACCGTCGCGGAGATCGCCGCTGTTGAAAGGGCGACCGGCCACCAGAGGCTGGTCGAGTGCGGAGAAGAAGCCGGGTGCGACGCGGGCTGCCCTGACCTTCAATCGATTGGAACCGGTATATGCCTCCGCCTGCTCCACTTCGATGCTGCGGATCGCGTGCTGCATGCGCGGCAGTGCGTCGGCGATGACGACATCCCGGACGCCCGGCTCCTCCTCGAGGCGCTCGACCAACCGGCGCTGGATCGCCGCCAGCCGCGCCTTGAATTCCCGCGCATCGGGCCCGCCGGCGCCGGGGCTTGTTTCGATCCCCGGCAGTCTCAGCTCCGCTGACAGGAATTGACCGGCCTGAATACCGGCCGCGTTCGGTGTCATGACGTCGTTCACCTTGTGCGCGAGGGCGGCAGTAAAGCCGACGGCGGCGACCGCGATGGCGACGTCCACGACGATCAGCGCGCCCGGCCATCCGCCGAAACGCACTCCCGACCGCTGTGCGCCGGCATGCTGGATACTCGGCTGTACGGGCCGGGCCGTGAGCCACAGGGCCGGCACAACGCCGGCCGCCACCGCGCTCGCGACAGCGAGGCCCAGTGCCTGGAAAACCGTCGCGGCGGCCAGGCCCGGGTCGATCCAGTGCGGGAGTGATCCCAGTGCGGACGGCGCATACCGGCTCACAAGCGCCTGGAACAGGAGCAGCCCCATGCCCGTCGCCAGGACGGCGAGCACCAGTGCTTCAGTGAAGGCCTGCGAGACGATTCGCCGGCGGCTGGCCCCGAGCGCCGTGCGCACCGCGAACTCGGACGAGCGAGCGGCGGTTCGCGCGGCAATCAGCAGTCCCACGTTCAGGCAGGCGACGAGCAGCGGCACGATGGCGAGGATCTGGACGAGCCGGAACTCCGGCTGCGCCCGCATCCCGCCTTTCGGAAATCCGATGACCATGTGCGGGGCCGGCGCGACCACCGCGGTGAGCGGTGCCCTTGTTTGCGCCTGCGCCTGCGGGCGCCCACCTGTCGCATTCACTTCCGCCTGCGCTTCCCCGGGCGACACGCCATCCGCCAGGCGTCCGAAAATCGCCAGCGGTCGCCGCGGCTGCCGCGGGCCGGCCGCAAAACGTTCCCGTAGCGGCAACCACAGTTGCTGGCGCGCGGGGAAGAAGAAGTCCTCCGGCATGACGCCGACGACAGTGTAACGACTGTCTCCGATGCGGATGGCGCGACCGATGATGCCGATGTCGCCGCCGAAACCCGAGCGCCAGAGGTCGTGTCCGATGACGGCAACGAGCGGCCCGCCTGTCGTTTCATCCGACGGCTGCAGAACTCGGCCATGCGCCGCCCGCGCGCGCAGAACCTCGAACGTGGACGCGGTTACTTCGGCGCCCGTAACAGGCGCCACGGTTCCGGCGGCTTCGACGTTGTAGGTGGCGGCCCGCCAAGCGGCCAGTGTTTCGAAGGACGTGAGCGTGTCACGCCACCGCGCGAAGTCGTCAAAGGTCGTCGGGACGCGATTATCCGCGCTCCAGTAGAGGAGCGCGCGAAGGCGATTGCTCTCCTGCACGGGAAGCGGAGCCTCGATCGCGTTTGCGACGTGCAAGGGCGCGATACCCGCGGGAATTCCTATCGACAGCGCGAAAACCGCGACGCAGGTCAGGCCGGGATACTTCACGAGCATCCGCAGCGCGAGCTTGACGTCAATCCGCGAAACGCCGAACCCGGCGGACGGATGCAGCGCATCGCGCCAGGTACAGAGGGCGGAGGCAAGGATGTTGAAGACGTAGCGCCATTGCGCCCGCCGGACCGGAATGCCGCGCGCCAAATCGCTCTCGAAGGCGTCTTCCATGTCGGCGCGAATGTAGCGCGCCTCGGAGCCCCGGATCAGCAGCCGCGCGAATCGGCGCAGGAACGCCGGGCTGCGATCGACGGTCACGCTTCCGCTTCGGCCAGCCTGGAAAGTCTTGCGACGAGGCCGCCGGCCATCCCCTGAATCGTCGCGTAGCTTTCCTGGAGACTGCGAGCACCGGCGCGGGTGATCGCATAGTACTTGCGTGGCCGGCCGGCGCGGCCCGGGGTCGCCTCGCCGACCCTGGCCCTGACCAGGCCGCGGTCGTGGAGACGGCCGAGCGTGGTGTTGATCGCGCCGGATGACACCACCCGGCCGGTCCGGCGCTCTATCGTTTCCCTTATCGCGCCGCCGTACGCTTCGTCGCCCAACTCGACGACGGAGAAGAGAATGAGCTGCTCGAACTGGCCGAGATAAGCCATGGCGCCATTAGACCACAATGTAGTCTAATGCGCCACGCTGGCTCGATCGCACAGGCTTGCCCTGGCAGGTCGTGTGCCGGCGTCACGAACGACGCCGGCACGACCTGGAATCAGACGTCGAGATTCGCCACCGTCAGCGCGTTGCGCTCTATGAACTCGCGGCGCGGCTCGACCTGGTCGCCCATCAGCGTGGTGAAAATTTCGTCGGCCTTGACGGCATCGTCGATCTTCACCTGCATGAGGCGCCGCGTTTCGGGATTGACCGTCGTTTCCCAGAGCTGCTCCGGGTTCATCTCACCAAGACCCTTGTAGCGCTGCAGCGACTGGCCTTTGCGCGCTTCGCTCATCAGCCAGTCCAACGCTTCATCGAAGGACGCGACCGGCCGGCGCTTGTCGCCGCGGACCACGTAGGCACCGGGGCCGAGCAGGCCGCGCAGCTTTTCGGCAAGCGAGACGATGTGCCCGTACTCCGGGGTTCCGAAGAACTCGCGCGGGATGTAGCGCGTGGTGCCGATGCCGTGCTGCATGCGACGGATGGCGATGCGCACGCCTTCGCCATCGCTGTCACCGCGCTCGAGCTCGGCGGTATAGGTGCCGCCGTTGCCGTTGGCGCGGCCGCCGTTTGTCGTTGGCAGCGCGGCGGCGAGTTGCTGTGTCCACTCGTCGAGCTTGTCGAGATCGTCCAGCATGGCTGAAGTCACGGCGGGCAGCTCCATGATCGTCCTCAGCACCTTTTCATCGTAGCGATCGCCGAGCCGGCGGATGATGTTCTCCACCGCCGTGTGGTCCTTGGCCAGCGCTTCGAGCGCGGCGGCGGACAGCGCCGGCGCCTCCTCGTTCACGTGCAGCTCGGCGTTCTCCAGCGCGGTGTTCAGCAGGTACTGGGTGAGCTCGGCATCGTCCTTGACGTACACCTCCTGCTTGCCCTTCTTGATCTTGTACAGCGGCGGCTGCGCGATATAGACGTGGCCGCGCTCGATCAGCTCACGCATCTGGCGATAGAAGAACGTCAAAAGCAGCGTGCGGATGTGCGAGCCGTCGACATCCGCGTCGGTCATGATGATGATGCGGTGGTAGCGCAGCTTGTCCGGGTCGAAATCATCGAGCCCGATGCCGGTGCCGAGGGCGGTGATCAACGTGCCGACCTCCGCCGAAGACAGCATCTTGTCGAAGCGTGCCTTCTCCACGTTCAGGATCTTGCCCTTGAGCGGCAGGATCGCCTGCGTGCGGCGGTCACGCCCCTGCTTGGCCGAGCCGCCGGCCGAATCGCCCTCGACCAGGAAGAGCTCGGAGAGCGCGGGATCCTTCTCCTGGCAATCGGCGAGCTTGCCCGGCAGGCCGGCGATATCCAGCGCACCCTTGCGCCGGGTCATCTCCCGCGTCGTGTCGGGGGCCTGTCGTGTCGGGGGCCCTGTCGTGTCGGCCCG
>CAZSKQ010000032.1:0-31019 GCA_964607425.1 uncultured Woeseiaceae bacterium | reverse complement strand
GGTGCGCGGCGTCCACCAGCTCGACATGCCGCTGACGCCGATGAACCTGTGGGCGGCACTGCATCGCCCGTAGGAGCGCGCGAGAAAGGGCCAAAAAAAAGGCGGCTCCCGAAAGAGCCGCCATAGCATCGTCAGTACATGAGTCTTGGCTTGCAATTCCCCCGCCAAGTCGTGCCTGAAGGCGTCGTCGAAAAACCGTCCCCAGCCCCACAGCTGTTGTGCAAAGGCTACGAGTCGTTATACACGAAGTTCTCAGAAAGGTGGCTGTTTGTCAATCTATCCGCGCCTTTTCTTTCATGCGGCTGAAGCCTGGAGCAATATTGTTGCTCAGTTACCACAGTTCCACTGCAATCAGGAACTTGGGGCAATCCCGCTTCGCCGCCGGCGCGGCAGCATTCGGGCTGTTATTCGATGCCCAGATAGGCTATGAATCGGGCACGAGAACGGATGGTACGGCGGACGTAGAATCCGCCGCGTAGGGGACAGGAGAACAGATGCGCAAGCTCCTCGTCAGGACCTTGCCGGCGTGCGCGCTTTGCGCCGCCCTGGCCGTGGTCGCGATCGATCGCGGCTGGCTGCGGCTGCCGCTCGCACCGAAGGTCATCGGCGATGTGCCCGTGATGACCGACACGGAAGCGGAGGTGCACCGTGCCAACCGCTACACGCAGATAGCCGGGATCGAAGACCTTTTCGCCCTGCCGGGGCATTTTGCACGCATGGAGGCGCTGTACGCATTGGCCGGCCGCTCGGATTCCGCCGCGGTGCAGGACCTGATCTACCAGGCGAGCGGCATCGCGGACCCTGCCTCCCGCCGGGATACCCTCCTCGTCCTGTTCACCCGCCTGGCGGAGCTCGACCCGAAATCGGCGCTGGCGCTCAGCCGAACATTGGCGTTCGCGAACGATCCGGCCTACGAGCGCGAAGTCTGGCGCCGCTGGGGCGAGCGCGATCTCGACGCCGCCCTGCAGCACGCTGCCGGGCAACGGCCGGAAAGCCGGCGCAACTTCGCGGCGCAGGCGCTCATGGCCGCCCACGGATACTGGGGCAACGAGCAAACCGCGCGCATCGCCGAATACCTGCATTCAGAACCGGACAACCGTACCCGTTCTGCCCGCCTGGATGAGCTCGCGCACAGCGATCCCGCGGCCGCGATTGCCTACGTTCACAGCATCGATTCGCCGCTGCACCGGCGGCAGGCCGCGGCGCACCTCGGGCTCCTGCTCGGCCGGGGCGGGCTGGCCGATGCCGAGCGCCACGCTGTCTTCTTCAACGATCCGATGCTCCGGGGCGTGTTCGAAGACGCGGCTGCGCAAGCCGCGGCGGAGATCGACCCCGCCGGCACTCTCGAGCGCCTGTTCGCAGAAGGCGACGCCGTGCCGGCGTCGCGGCTGGTAGCGGTATTCACCGCCGTGGCCGCGCAGGACATGGGCCGCGCGCTGGCCGCGTTCGATCGTATCCAGAACCGCCGCCAGCGCCTGTACGTCGGCAGCGCCATCGCGGAACAGCTCACGCGAACAGACCCGCTGCGGGCGCTCGCCTGGGCGCAGGAAATCGACGGCGGGTCCGAGCGCGGGATCTACCGGATGATCCTCGGGACGCTGGCCGAAACCGACCCCGAACTCGCCATGAGCAGTGCCAGGAGCCTTGACAACGCCAGGCAACGGCTGAGCGCCATGGCGGCCGTTGCGCGCCAGGTATCGGAACAGGATCCACGGCGCGCGCTGGCGCTGCTGGACGACATCGAATCGCGCCAGCAGCGGGACATGCTGTTGCAGAGCATCGGCATGAACTGGCTGCAGCAGGATCCGGAAGCGGCGCTCCAGTGGATGCTCACCGCGGAGGTGGGAGAGCGTTCCCGGCTCATCGCCCAGGCCGGTGTCATGCTCGCGCATCGCGATCTCGACCTGGCGATGCGGCTGCTGCCGCGGCTGGAGAAGGAGCAAGCGGCAGCCTGGCGGCAGCAGATCGCGCGGGGCATCGCCACGGAACGCTCGGTTGCCGAGGCGCGAAGCTTCATCGCCCAGTACGAGGGCAGCCCGGAGTATCCGCAGTTGCTGAGCGCCGTCATCCAGGGAGTAGCCAGGAACGACCCCACCCAGGCCGTGCGCATGCTGGATGAAATGCCCGGGGCAGCGGAGCAGTGGCGGCTCTACAGCGCGGTCTTCATGCAATATGCCGAGCAGGACCCGCGCCAGGCAGCGGAGGCAGTAGTGTCATTGGACAACGATAACCTGCCGGGGACGCGTATCGTGTCGCAGGTCATCGCGCGTTGGGCCCGTTCCGATCCAGCGGCGGCGGAACGCTGGGCGGACAACTTGCCGGTCGGCCGCCAGCGCGATGCCGCCATCGCGGGCGCCGCCATGCAGTGGACTGAAGTCACGTCGTCCCGCCGCCGGATGCTCGAGAGCATCCGCGATCCCGCGCTGCGGCAGCGAGCGATTACCAGCACCGTCTTCCGAGTCTGGCGCGAAGACCGTCAAGCTGCCGAACGCCTTCTTCGGGAAATCAACCTGCCGCCCGAGCAAAAGGAAGAAGTGCGCCAGCGGCTGAACGGGATGCGTGGGCACCCGGGTTCACCTTCCTTCGGGGTCTGGTGACGCCGCCCCCTCCAGGCACTACCCTATGCAGTTCGTGGTGCCACCAGCCGGGTCCGAATGGATCAAAGTCAAATCGTCTTCCTGATCATCCTCGCCGCGGCCCTCGTGCTGCTGATGACGGAATGGATCCGGCTCGATCTCACCGGCGTCTTCATCGTGATCGCGCTCGCCGCCACCGGGATCCTGTCCCCCGGCGAGGCGCTGTCGGGGTTTTCGAGCGAACCCGCGATCCTGCTGGCATCGATGTTCGTACTCTCCGGAGGCTTGAGCGAGACCGGCCTGGCGGACCGCCTGGGCGGCTTCATCGGCCGCCTGTCCGGCCAGAACCTGTCGCGTGCCGTGCTCGTGATCATGCCGAGTGTCGCGCTGATGGCGGCCTTCAGCCATCACCTCATGGTCACCGCCATGATGCTGCCGGTAATCCTCGGCCTGAACCAGACGCAGAACATCCCCGCATCGCGGCTGATGATGCCGATGGCCTTCGCGGCGTCTTTGGGCACCACCATGACCGTCGTCGCGGCGCCCGCGTTCCTGGTGGCGCGCAGCCTGCTGGAACGCACCGGCGAGCACCAGGTCGGCATCTTCGACATCACCCCGGTAGGCATCGTGCTGACGCTCATCGGCACCGGGTACATCCTGTTGTTCGGCCGTTGGCTGCTGCCGACCCGCAAAGGCACCACGGCGGAAGAAGATCGCTTCCGCCTCGAACGCTATTACACCGAACTCGTCGTGCTCGAGGACTCCCCGCATGTCGGCAAGACCATGCAGGATTTCCGCGACGAGCACGAGGACCGTTTCCAGGTCGTCGATTGGCTGCGTCACGGGCAATCGCGGGGGCGTCCCTGGCGGCGCAAGGAAATCGCGGAGGGCGACCTCCTTTTGGTCCGCGCCAGCCCGGATGAACTCGCGGTACTCGAAAAGCAGCAGGGACTCGCGCTGCACGCGGTAGTGCGCTACGGCCAGGAAATTCCCGACGAGAAGAAAAAGCATTTGCCGGGCAGCGATCGGCTGGTGCAGGCGGTGGTGGGCCCCGACTCGGAGCTGGTCGGGCGCAACATCGGCAGTGTCGATTTCCTGTCCCGCTACGGTGTGGTCGTAGTGGGCTTGTGGCGCAAGCGCGGCTTCATGCGCAAGGAGCTGTCAAAGGTGCAGCTCAAGGGCGGCGATTTGCTCGTGCTTTGGGGCGACCAGAAGGCACTCGACAGGCTGGCTGACAATCCGTCCTTCCTGCTGCTGCTGCCGTTTTCCGCGCGCGACCGCAAGCTCGGCAAAGGCTGGCTCGCGGCGCTGATCATGGCTGCAAGCGTGGTCGCGGCGACCGCGGGGCTCTTGCCGGTGACGATCGCGTTCATGACCGGGGCGGCCGCGATGGTGCTGACCGGGTGCCTGTCGATGAAACAGGCGTACGAATCCGTGGACACACGCATCTTCGTGTTCATCGCCGGGGCCATCCCTCTCGGCCTCGCGATGGAGCAGACGCATACCGCGGCACTGTTTGCCGGCTGGCTGTCCGACCTGGTGAGCCCGTGGCAACCGACGTGGGTGCTGCTGGCACTGTTCCTCACGGCTTCGTTGTTCACCCAGGTCCTGTCGGATACGGCCACGACCATACTGCTCGGCCCGATCGCCCTCGGCATGTCGTCGCTGCTCGACATCCCGGCGCCGGCGATGGTGTTCACCGTGGCGATGGGGGCGGTGGTCGCGTTCCTCACACCGATCGGTCACCACGGCAACCTGCTCGTGTACGAGCCGGGCGACTATCGCTTTGTCGATTTCGTGCGCGTCGGCACGCCCCTGACCCTGCTGCTGGGCGTGGCCGTCGCCTTCCTCGCTCCCATCGTCTGGTCGGGGCAATAATCCCGCTCGCAGCAGTTACTGCCGGATCGTCACTGGAACACTTGCCCGGCCGGGACGATGCGCACCGCGTCCGGTTTGAAGTTCAGCGGCAGCTTCGCAATCTGCTCGTCTTCGGCCAGCAGCTCTTGCGGCTTCTCTGAATCGTAACGAATCGGTGACGCCGCATCCGTAACGAGGCGCTGCTTCAGCTCCGCGGCATCCCGCGTGACGAAGACGAATTGCAGATCCTCCGCGTGCAGGTTCTCGCGGATGACGCGGTTCACATCTTCCAGCGTCAGCCGGTCGAGGCCGTCGCGCACATAGTCGGCAAACGAACGGTCGATGCCGTAATAGCGACTGTCCAGGGCGTAGCCGAGCTGGCGCGACTGGCCGTCCGTCAGCAGGCTCACGAACTTCCCGAGGAAGCTGCGGGTTTCCTCGAAATCCGTTTCGCTCATCCCTTGCTCGACGAGCTTTTGCAGCTCGTGCACGGCGACGCGGGTCGCGAACTGTGCATCGTTGTTGTTGCGTAGCGGCCGGATCCAGACCTGGAAGATCTGCTGCTGGCGGCCGAGGTTGGTGTCCGGCTTGGTCAGGAACATGCCGCGCGGGAAGTACTCGATGTAGGCGTAATCACCGTAGTTCATGCCGCGGATCTCGCGGATGCGCTGGAACAGGTGACTGTTCGTGCTGCGGTGCTCCCCGAGCCAGGAGCGCACCAGCCACAGCGCGACCCAGTCCGGGTCGCCGCGTCGCAGGTCGATCGGGAAGCCGAACGATACCGCGACGGCCGGCGTTTCCTTTTCAACGATCAGCGCCCGGCTGCCTTCCTGCGCCGGTGCCGCCGGCACCGCGAGCTCGACGCGCTCACCGGCGGGCAACGCCTGCAGGTCGTCGCCAATACGCGCGGCGAACGTTTCCGGATAGCCGCCCGCGATGCCAACGGTGATGTTATTAACCGTATAGTAGCGCGCGTAAAAGCGCTGCACGTCCTCGAGCGTCATCGATTCGAGGTCGCTGACATCACCCATGTTCAGCGAGCCGTAGGGATGGTCGGGGCCGTAGATCTCGCTGTACAGGAGTTCCTTCCCGAGCTCTTCGTCGTTGTTACCGACGAGCCCGGTGCGGATCGCGTTGACGAGCTGCGTGCGGATGCGCCTGAAGTCCTGCTCGCGCCATCCGGGCGTGGTGAGCTGCTCCATCGCCAGCGCGTACCAGGTGTCGAGGTTGTCCTCGTGCACCTGCCCCGAAAGCCGCGTCATCTCCTTGTCCACCTGCGCGCTGAAATCGGCGGCGATGGGGTACATGGCGTCGTTGATCTGCTCGATCGTGTGCGCGGCGGAACCGCCCTCGGTGATCATGGCAGCGGTGAGCGCGGCGAGGCCTTTCTTGCCGGGCGGGTCGAGCGCAGCGCCCGCATGCACCAGGATCGCGACGTCGACCAGCGGTGAGGTCCGGGAAGGTTGTGCCACGATGGAAACCGGTACGGGATCGTGTGCCGGCGCTGCAGGAGCTTGCTTTGCGGGCGATGCGTTCGGCTCCGCGGGGGATGCCTGCGGCGATTTTGCAGGCTCGCGCGCGGTGCGCGCTCCTGCAGGGGCCGGATCGGTCACCAGGGCATCGATGGAGGCCCTGCCGTCAACGCCCGCCATTTTCTCCGAGTTCGACAGCGACACCATTACCCGACCGGAGTCCACGAAAAATTCGTTTGCATAGCGGCGGATATCCTCAGCGGTCAGGCTTTCATAGGTGCGAAACAGCTCGTTGATGGTCTCCGGCGTACGCGCGTGCTGCACGTAGGCCGCCAGCACGCCGCCGATGCCGGCGGAGCTGTCGAGCTGCGACGTGAAGAGATAGCGAAGGCGCGATTTCGTATCCTCGACGAGCTGCGGATCGGCCAGCTCGGTGCGCGCCTCGGCGAGAGTTGCATTGATAGCCGCGACGACGTCGGCAGCGTGCTTCTCGTCCGTCAGCCGCACGTAGAGCATCAACAGGTTCGGGTCCTTCCGGTTCGGGAAATAGGTCAGGAGCTGGTCCACGGACTGCTCCTCCAGCACCAGTTTCCGGTACAGGTCGGAAGACTCCGAGAACCAGATCGAGGCAAGCAGGTCCATGGCCGGCATGGCCTTTTCCGTCGGGTCGAAAGCCGGCCCGCGAAAGCCGATGAAGAGCCAGGGCTGGGTCTCCGCCTCCCATTGGATGTGCTCGTAGACAGGGCCGTCGAGCGGCGGCTCGGCCGGGATCTCGACCTCGTAGTTGCCGCGCTCCCAGCGGCCCCAGTACTTCTTCACCAGCTCGAAGGTTGCTTCCGGATCGACATCGCCGACGATAATGACGGCCGTTTTCTCGGGGCGATACCAGCGGCCGAAAAATTCCTTCGAGTACTCGAGCTGGTTGGGCATGTCCTCGATGTCCTCGATAAAGCCCATTGTCGTGTGCTTGTAGGTGTGCTTCTCGAACGCGAGATCGCGGATTCGCTCGTACGCCCGGGACGTCGGGTCGGAGTAGTTCTTCAGGTATTCGCCCTTGACCGCCAAAGCTTCGGTGCGGAAGTCCGCTTCGGAGTAGCTCAGGTTCATGAAGCGATCAGCCTCGATCTCGAGCATCTTCTCCAGGTCGGCTTTTGTGAACGTCGTGTGGTAATTGGTGTAATCGTCGGTCGTGTAGGCGTTCTGGTCGGCACCGGCCTGCTTGAGGATCGCGCCATACACGCTCGCCGGGTAGGCTTCCGTGCCGCGGAACATCATATGCTCGAAAAAATGCGCGAAGCCGGACTTGCCGGGCTCGACCTCGTTGCGCGAGCCCGTCTGCACGGGTATCTGCAGCGAGACGATGTCGGGATAGTCCGTCTCGACGATAATGACGCGCAAACCGTTCTCGAGATCGCGCATGAGGTAGGGCATGTCGAAAATGCGTGACATGGTGTCCTCGCTGTTGGTGCCTTCGGTGCCGGTCGCGGCGGGCGGCGGTGTCATCGGATCTCCGCACGCGGCGAGCAGCACGCTTCCAATTACAGCCATGGCGGCATTCCGCATGGAATCTCTCCCCAAACCCACTAGAATCGCTATGACAGCAGTAAGCCAGAATCGTGCCATTGTAGGAGCGCGCATCGCGCGCGATTCACTGATCACGAATTCGCCGCACCATTGGGCTGACTCCCAAAGGCCGTGGCATCGCGCGCTATGCGCGCTCCTACCAGGGTGAGGGACCATGATCGTCGAACAAGTCTGGACCGGCAACAGCTATCGGAACTTCAATTATCTCATTGCCTGCCCGGAGACGGGCGAAGCGCTCGCCGTCGACCCGCTGGATTACGGCAAGTGCCTGGCGGCCGCGCGCGAGCGCGGCTGGACCATCACACAGATCCTCAATACCCACGAGCACGGCGACCACACGGGCGGCAACAAGGCCATGGTCGAGGCAACCGGCGCCGAGGTCATCGCGCATGAGAACGCGGGGCCGCGGATTCCCGCCATGACCCGCGGAGTCGGTGCGGGCGACGTGATCCGCGTGGGGAAGACGGTAGAGCTCGAGTGCCTCGATACGCCGGGCCACACGATGAGCCACATCTGCCTGTTGTCGCACACTGACGAGCCGGCGCTCTTCAGCGGCGACACGCTGTTCAACGCGGGCGCGGGCAACTGCCACAACGGCGGGCACCCGGCCGCGCTGTACGAGACGTTTGTGACGCAGCTGGCGAAGCTGCCCGATGAGACACGGCTCTATCCCGGACACGACTACCTCGTGAACAACCTGGGCTTTACGCTGGACCGCGAGCCGGACAACGCGAAAGCGGCGGCAATGCTCTCGAAGTACAGGAACCAGGACCCGGCGGATGCGCACGTGACGACGCTGGCGGAGGAGCGCGAGATCAACGTGTTTTTCCGGTTGCAGAGCCCGTCGGTGATCGCGCGCCTGCGGGAAGACCATCCGGAACTGGGTGCGGAACCGGACGCCAGGACGGTATTCCTGAAGCTCCGCGAACTTCGCAACCGGTGGTGACACAAACCTGCGCTGGAGCGAGAGACGGATGGTTGCCGGCTCCGGATCAGCCTATGCGGCTCGCAAGCTCCGCGAGTCGCGCCTGGTGTGCGTTCTCCGGGATCACGACCTTGCGCACTGCGAGCCACAACCACTGCAGGGCATCGAACAGCCGCAACTGCTGCTCCAGGCGATCCCGCAGCGCCAGGCTTCCCGAATATGCCCGCAGCAAGATCCCCTTCTGCCGCGCGTCCAGGTCGTGATAGCCGATTAACGACGCAAGATCGAACAGCGGCTCATTGTCGCAGGCGTACTCCCAGTCGAGCAGGCGGAGCGCCGGCATCGCGAGGACGTTCGCGGCAACCACGTCGTTGTGGCAGCAGGCGGTCTCGACCGGCGCCGGAATGCGCTCTACGATCGCGAGGCAACGCCGGCCGGTCGGGGCCAGGGCGCGGTCGCCGCTGATCAGCTCCAGGTATCGCGCCGCGGCGCCGCTCGCATCGAACGGCACCCCCGAGCGCGGCAGCGCGTGCACGCGGCGGAAAATCGCGGCGAGCGCTTCCAGGTTGCTCTCGCTCTCCAGGTCGGCGCGCGTCCAGCAGCGGCCCGGCAGGTATTCGTACGCCAGCAGGCCGGCATCCGGATCCGCGTACACCACCTCCGGCGCGATTCCCTCTCCCGCTGCCCGCCGGAGGATGGCGAACTCAGTATGACGGTCCAGCCCGAGCGCCCGGGCCTGCGGCCCGTCGAGCCGCAGGACCAGCCGCCGGTCCTGTGTCTCCACGAGCCAGCTGCGATTCGAGAGCCCGCCGCCGAGTGCCCGGTAGCGCGCTTTGGCCGGCTCTATGCCGGGTATGCGCGCAATCGCTGCCGTCGCGGAGAAGGGATCGGTCACGCCGCCGCCGTACCTTGCTGCTGCTCCGCGTACGCCCGGCGCCACGCGACGAGCCCGATGGGAATGAGCGCGACGTACAGCACGAACAGCAGCGCCGTGAGCTGCAGGTCGCGCGCCCAGTAGAGATAAATGGAGACGCTGTCGATCGCGAGCCAGTACCACCAGTTCTCCAGCACCTTGCGTGCGACCAGGAAGGTGGTCCAGATCGCCGCGACCGTGGTCGCGGAATCGGCATAGGGGAATGCCGCATCCGAGTAGCGATCCAGCAGGAAGCCGATGAGCACCGCCGCCGCGGCGATCCCCGCAATCGCGACGGCGTGCGCCGGCAGCGGCCATGTCGTGACCGGCAGCTCACTCTCGCGGCCTCCGCCGGAGCGCCACGCATGCCAGCCGTAGAGCGCCATGGCGAGATAAAGGACGTTCAGGACCGATTCCATGTAGAGCTTGGCGCCGATAAACAGGCCGATGTAGATCGCCGTGCTGACCGCGGCGAAGAACCAGCACCAGATGTTGCGGCGGATCGCCAGCAGCAGGTAGGCAATCGCCGCCAGCACCGCTATGGCTTCGGCAGCGCCGATCGCCTCGAACTGCGCGGCGATACCTACCGCCACGGAATCCATCGCGCAATCAGCCGGCGATCGGGTTGTTCAGGATGCGAATCGCGAATACCGCCTTCGGCACCTGCTCGAAGGTGCGCTTGATCTCGCGCTCGAGCACGTGCATGACGGTATCGTACTCGCCGCGGATCTGCGTGCTCATCGCATTCGTATGGACCTCCACCGAGTCGTGCTCGTTGAACCGGCGGATCACTTCCTGGATAGGCGTCAGGAATTCCTCCGCCAGCGGGTACAGGCTGATATCTACGGCTACTCTCATGTCAAAACCTCATCTCGAATGTAACGCCGACCTGGCGGGGATCGCCTCGGCGGATATAGCGCTCGTTGGCGAACGCGGGGGGCTCGTTGCCGAAGAAGAATCCGCGCACCGCGTAGGTCTCGTCGAACAGGTTCCGCGCCCAGAGCTCGGCCGACCAGCTTTCCGTCTCGTAGCCAACGCGCGCCTGGGCGAGTTCGTACGCCTCCGAACGCTGGTTATGGCTCACGTCAAAGTAAAAGGCATCGCGTGCCGAAAGATCGAGGCGCGCGAACAGGCCTGAAGGATGGCGGTACGCCCCGCCGAGCGCCAGGGTGTAATTCGGCGCATGGGCCTGGTCGCGCCCGCCGAGGTCTTGCGCCTCGCTCGCGAACTCCTCGAACTCCGCATCGAGCAGTCCGATACTCGCGTAGAGTTCCCAGCTGTCGACCGGCAGCCAGCGAAATTGTGCTTCGGCGCCGACGCTCCGCCCCTTGGCCGCGTTGTCGGTAAAGAAGATGAACGAGGCCGGGTCGTTCGGGTTCAGCTGCACGGAAGTCCGCACCTGCTGGTCGTTGCGCCGGCTGTAGAACACCGTGCCCTCGAAGGCGAGCGAGCCGTCGAGCAGCAGCGCCTTGATGCCGGTCTCGAGGCTCCACAGGGATTCCTGCTCGAACTGCCGGCCGCCCGCCGGGACGGGGCCGAGATTGAAGCCGCCGGCCTTGTAGCCGCGGGACAATGCCACGAACGCGGTCAGCGCGTTGCTGAAATCGTGGCTGTAGCTCAGCTCACCGCCAATCATCGTCTCATCCGGGTCCAGCAGCAGGCCGCTGGAATCCGCGTAATCCGTCCGGCGCGTTTCAACCCGCAGCCCGAAGGCGACCTGTCCTGCCTCGCCGACGTCGATGCCGAGCTGCCCGAAGAGCGCGGCATTGGTTGCCTCGAAGCGGCTTGCAAGGGCATCGTCGAGACTGTCCGCGAAGCCGGATAGCGGATCGACGTAATTGCCACGGTTCAGCGTCCCCAGCGTCTCATCCAGGTCGAGCAGGTAAACGCCGACAAGCCAGTCGGTCGTGCCGCCGAAGATGCGGCCCTCTTCCGTCGACGTAAGGCGGAACTCCTGGCTCAATGTCCGCCGCTCGCGGTTGCTGGTGGAGATGAAGTCGTAGGTGAACGGCGCCCAGGCCCGCGGATTGCCCCAGTCTGCATCGAAGGAGAAATCCCGGTCCGAGTCGGCGGCCGAGGTGATCGAGGTGAAGGCGAAGCGCTCCGCGCCCTGCCATTCCAGCCGTAGCGAGGACCCGAGGCTCCGCTGCGCATCGCGGCCGGGATGGTCGGACTGCACCGTCAACGAGTTGTCGATGGCGAACGCGTCGTAACCGTTGTCGACGTCGGCGAGGATAGTGGTCCAGAGTACGCGCCAGTCGCGCGGCGCCTCCCACAGCAGCTTGCCGCGGAACGTGGTTTCCTGGCGCCCGTTGGTATCGTCGCGGCCGAGGAAAGCATTGTCGCGAAAGCCATCGCTCTCATGACGGTGTGCGCTCAGGCGGAAGCGCAGCGCGTCGTCGGCCGTGATCGCACCGCCGAAGGCGAAACCGCCCGAGAACGCGTCGTCGGTGCCGGCGCCGAGCTTTACGATACCCGACCACTCTGCCGCGGGCGCCGTGCTTCGCATGTAGATCAGCCCGCCGATCGCGTTCGCGCCGTAACGCGTTCCCTGCGGCCCGCGCAGTACTTCGACCCGGTCGATGTCGAACAGGGTCGCGACCGTGCCTATGCCGCTGAAGTCGATGTCGTCGATGAGAAAGCCCACCGACGGGTTCGGCGCGCCCTCGTACTGCTCCAGCTCGCCGACGCCGCGAATCTGGAAAAAGCGCGCGCGGTTGCCCTCGCCCGAGAAGTTGACGTTCGGCATGACCGTGATCAGCTCCTCGAAGTGCTGCACGGCGAGCTGGTCTATCGCATCGTGCTCGAGGACGGTGACGCTGGCGGGCAGCTCACTGGCCGTGCGTTCGCGGAAGTCGGCGGTGACGACGATTTCCTCGATTTCCCGGCCGCCGGCGCCCTGGGCGAGCGAGAGGGCGGGAAGCATGAAGGCAAGTGCGGCGGCAGCTCGCACGAGGCGCCGCGGGAACTTCGGTAACAGCATTGGAGAATCCTCTTCCTACGCCGGTATTACCCGGGTCAGGTTCTAAGGGTTCCCGTATCGTGCCGCCCGATGCGACACGCGGATCTCAGGCCGTAAGGCCACCCCTGTGATCCGCGTGATTATAGCCCAAGCTCAGGTATGAGCACAGCGGCGTCAAGGACCGGCAGCAATCCGGTCATCCACCGCGGGGCGTGACAAGGCGAGCGGCGGGGCACGCCGGATGGCGCCCCCGCCGCTGCCGGGCGAATCAGCAGTCGTCGCCGGTGGTCCGCAGGCATTCGAACTCGTCGACGATCTCCTGGTCGACGGGCACGGCAACCAGCGTGGCGTCAGGACGGATAACACCGTCGCGCGGGTCCTCGAAGGTCGGGCAGAGCAGCCAGCGCGGCCCCATCGTGCCGTCGCTCGGCCGCGTGCGCACCGTCACGCAGCCGTCGGCCTGGAGGTTCTCGATCGTCGAGGCATCGACGATGCGCGGCGTGCCGTCCAGGTCGAAGCCGTAGTCGTCGCCGAGGTCGTCCATCTCGTCCTGGCAATCCGCCGAGAACACGTTCGGCCCGTCCCAGCTCACCCACCGCATCACCCACAGCCCCAGCGGATCGTTGGAGAAATAGCCGTTGCGGGTGTCGAGCACGTTGTTCTGGCGCAGGTTGGTGGCCGCCGGAGACAGCGCCGGCGTGCTGCCATCGACCGGCTGGCGGGGGAAGAAGTAGACGGTGAAGGCCTCGGCGATATTGCGGGCGTCGAGTCCGGCCGCGTCGTCGGTGAAGGTGCCGGCGCCGACCAGCCCCTGGATCGTGACGTAGGTCGGATCGCCGTTATGGCTGTGCGCGCCAAGGGTCGACGTGATGCGGACGTTGCTGTGCCGCTCGTTCGGCGCCGGTTCGTCGCAGATGCCGCCGGCACCGCAGGTGGGCAGCCCGACCACCGCGGTCGGTTCGACGCCGTTGGCGCGGAAGAAGCTGTCGGAAAAAACGAAAGGGTCGTTGAACGCGTCGTCGGCCAGCGCGGGTGTAGCCAGCGCGGCCAGGCTAGCGGCCAGAGCAACCATAGGCAGGGAGCGAACTTGGTGTTGACCAAACATGTGCAGATCCTCCTATTAGTGGATTGACGGTTGCGGACCTTAACACAGTTAAAACTTGAAAAACTACCAAAAGTAGCCAAATCGACAGACCCGGCGCCAACCAAGACACCGGCGGCCCACAAACCGGGCCGACTCGAGGGGGAGGCGAGGCACCGCCGGTGCAGCGGGGATGGGGTTCGTTCCGGAACGGGAAAGATTCAGGCAGGCGGCCGCCGGGACGGCTCAGTCATGGCCTCTGCAAACGCCGTATAAGGCTCGACGTGTCCCAGCGGCTGCCGCCCATCTGCTCGATCTCCGCGTAGAACCGGTCGACCAGCGCCGTCAGCTCCAGCGTCGCGCCGTTTCGCTCCGCCTCCTCCAGCGCGATCTTCAGGTCCTTGCGCATCCACTCCACCGCGAAGCCGAAGTCGAACTCGTCGTTCACCATGGTCTGCCAGCGGTTCTCCATCTGCCACGACTGCGCGGCGCCTTTGGAGATCGCGCCGATGACCGCCTCGATGTCGAGGCCGGCGCGCTTTGCGAAGTGCAGGCCTTCCGAAAGTCCCTGCACGATGCCGGCGATGCAGATCTGGTTCACCGCCTTGGTAAGCTGCCCGGTGCCCACGCCACCGATGCGCGTGCAGGCTTTGGCGTAACTCCGCACGACCGGCAGCACGCGCTCGAAGGTCGCTTCATCCCCGCCGGCCATGATCGTGAGCTGCCCGTTTTCGGCACCGGCCTGGCCGCCGGAGACGGGCGCGTCGAGAAAGCCTATGCCCTTGTCCATGGCCGCGGCGGCGACCTCCCGCGCCACGACCGCCGACGCGGTCGTGTGGTCGACGATTACCGCACCGGAAACAGCGCCCTGCAACACGCCGTGCTTACCGAAGATGACGGCGCGCACGTCGTCGTCGTTGCCGACGCAGCAGAAAGTGATCTCCGCCGCCGAAGCCGCTTCGGCGGGGGTGGCCGCGCTCTTGCCGGGGTACTCCGCGCACCAGGCGTCCGCCCTCGCTCCCGTGCGGTTATAAACGGTAACATCGTGTCCCGATCGCGCCAGGTGGCCCGCCATCGGGTAACCCATCACGCCCAATCCGACGAATGCAACTCGCATCGATCCTCGCCCGGTTTACAACCGCGGGCAAGAATAACAGCCCCGGGAGAACCCCGCATGATGCAGGCCCGGTCCCTCCCCGTTCGTTCGTCGCGTTACGCGGCACTTGCGTGGGAGGGTGATTCGGGTTCCGCGCCCGATTCCTTCTTGCGCGGGTCGAGGCCGATCGAGCGGGCGATAATCTCGCGCATCACTTCCGAGCTGCCGGCGTAGATGCGGGAAACGCGGGCGTTCAGGTACATACGGCAGATCGGGTACTCGTCCATGTAGCCGGCGCCGCCGTGCAGCTGGACACATTCGTCCAGCACGCGGCCTTCGAGCTCGCTCGTGAAGAGCTTGGCTTTCGCGGCGTTATCGGCGGTCAGCTCGCCGTCGTTGTGCTCCAGCACGCACTGGTCGACAAAAGCTTGCGCAACATCGATCTGCGTCCGCATATCGGCCATCTTGAAGCGCGAATTCTGGAAATCCGCGATTGCCTGGCCGAAGGCTTTCCGCTCCCGGATGTACTCCATGGTGATATCGAAGGCCGCGTCGGCGGCCGCAAGGTAGCCCACGGATCCCAGCAGCCGTTCCTCGGCGAGAAAGTGCATCAGGTGATAGAAGCCGCGATTGACCTCGCCCAGCTGGTTCGCCTTCGGGACCTGCACGTTGTTGAAGAACAGTTCCGCGGTATCCTGGCTTTTCAGCCCCATCTTCTTCAGGTTGCGGCCGCGCTCGAAGCCTTCCATGCCGCGTTCGACGACGAACAGGCTCAAGCCGTGCGAGCGGCCCGGCTCGGTGCGCGCGACCACCACCACGAGATCGGCATTGATACCGTTCGAGGTGTAAATCTTGGAGCCGTTCAGCAGCCAGTGATCGCCGCGGTCCTCCGCCCGCGTGCGGATGGCCGCGACGTCGCTGCCGGCTCCGGGTTCGGTAATTGCGACGGCGAGGATGTGCTCGCCCGTGATGCACTTCGGCAGCCAGCGCGCCTTCTGTTCGTCCGTCCCGAGCTCGCCGATGTAGGGGCCGACCAGGCGGTTGTGCAGGGTCATGAAGAAGCCCGCATCGCCGTAGCGCGCATTTTCCTCGATGAGGATCTGCTCGTAACGGAAGTCGGATACGCCGGCGCCGCCGTACTGCTCGTCGGCCCACATGAGCAGCAGGCCCTGTTCGCCCGCCTTGAGGAACGCCTCGCGATCGACAATGCCCTGCTCGTGCCAGCGGTCCGTGTGCGGCTGGACCTCCTTCTTCATGAAGGCGCGCACGGCATCGCGGAAGATTTCGTGATCCTCGTCGAATATATTGCGGGTCATCTCTGTTACCTCGATTGCCGCCGCCCGTAGGACGGGCTCCCGCGGGTCAGCGTCCCTTGAATTGCGGCTTGCGCTTCTCGAAAAAAGCTTTCACGCCCTCGGCGCAGTCTTCGCTTTCACGCAAGCTTTGCTGCAGCGGCGCTTCCACGTCGAAGGTGCTCGACCAGTCGTGCGCAACCGCGTGCCGCATGGCTTTCTTGGTGGCGGCCAGCGACAGCGGTGCGCGCTGCGCCAGCGAATGCGCCCAGGCGAGCGTCTCGTCCATCAGCTTGTCGGCGGGTACTGCACGGTTCGCGAGGCCGAGCTTCACGCAGCGATCCGCACCGATGCGTTCCGCTTCGATCGCGACCTGGTAGGCGCGCCGGTAGCCGAGCTGCTGCACCAGGAACCAGTTGAGACCGCCGTCCGGAAGCAGCGAGATATTGGAGAACGCGGACATGAGGAACGCGTTGTCCGCCATGACCAGCAGGTCGCAGGCGAGCGCGAAGGTCATGCCGATACCCGCCGCCGAGCCGCCGACCGCCGCGATCACCGGCTGCCGCAAGGTCAGGATGCACTCCAGCACGGGCCGGTATTCCTGCTGCAGGATCTCGCTCACCGGCTTCACCGTCTCGTCCTTGAGGTCCGCGCCGGCGCTGAACGAGCGGCCCTCGCCGGTTAGCACCACCACGCGCACCGAATCGTCCGCTGCCGCGCGCTGGAAAGCGGCGAGCAGGTCACTACGCAGCGCCGTATTGAACGAGTTCATCGCGTCGGGACGCTGGATCGTGATAACGGCGACGGCGTCGTCGCGCTGGTAGCTTACGGTGTCGAGTTGCTGCATGGTTTTCTCCTGGCCTCCGATCGTTCAAGCCGCTGCCGCGGTGTTGCCGTGGAATGTACGTCCTTCGGCCGCCATTTTCCTCAGGGATTCGGGCGCGGCGAAGCGCGGCCCGTATACTTCCGCCAGCCGGTCGGACTCCGCCACGAACTTTGCCAAACCCACGGTTTCGATAAAGGACAGCGTGCCGCCGGTGTACGGCGGAAAGCCCCAGCCGAATACCGAGCCGATGTCGGCGTCCGCCGCATGCGTGACGACGCCCTCGTCCAGGCAGCGCACGGTCTCCAGTGCCTGGGCGTATAGCAGGCGCTTGCGGACTTCCTCCGGCTCCGGCTGGTCCTTTGCGGGCGGGAAGTGCTCCCGCAGCCCCGGCCACAGGTGCTTTTCCGCGCCTTCCGGATAGTCGTAGAAACCCGCGCCGGCGCGCCGCCCCTTGCGCCCGAGCTCCTCGACGAACAGGCGGATCACCTCGTCCGCGGGTGACGCGACGTAGGCATCGCCGAGATCGGCCCGCGTCTGCTGCGTGATGTGCCAGGACAGCTCCAGCGAAACTTCATCCGTAACGGCCAGCGGGCCGACCGGCATGCCGGCGTGCTTCGCGACGTTTTCGATCAGCGCCGGGTTCACGCCTTCGGCGAGCATCGTGATGCCTTCGCGGCTGAACACGCTGAATACGCGGCTGGTGTAGAAGCCGCGGCTGTCGTTGACGACGATCGGCGTCTTCCTGATCTGCTGCACGTAATCGAGCGCGCGGGCGACTGCCTGCTCGCTCGTGCGTTCGCCGACGATCACCTCGACCAGCGGCATCTTGTCCACCGGCGAGAAGAAGTGGATGCCGATGAACTGCTCCGGCCGCGTCGAGGCTTCGGCCAGGCCGGTGATCGGCAGCGTCGAGGTGTTGGAGGCGAACACGGCGGTGTCCGCGAGCACCGCCTCGGCCCTGGCCGTCACGTCGGCCTTGATCCTGCGGTCCTCGAACACCGCTTCGATCACGAGATCGCAGCCCTGCAGGTCCTCGTAGGTACTGGTCGTCGTGATGCGGTCGAGCACGGTGCCGGCGTCGTCGGCGGTGGTCTTCTGCCTCTCGACCGCCTTCTTCAGCAGCTTGCGGGAGTAGTCCTTGCCGGCTTCCGCCTTCTCTTTCGAGACGTCGAGCAGCACGACGTCCATACGAGCCCGTGCCGAGACGTACGCAATGCCGGCGCCCATCATGCCGGCGCCGAGGATGCCGAGCTTCTTCACTTGCTGCTTCGGCGGCGCTTGCGGCCTCCGCACCAGCTTGTCGGCGGCGTTCTTGTTGATGAACAGCGTGCGCATCATGTTGCGCGAGACGGGATCAAGCAGCAGTGCCACGAAGTATTGCGCCTCGATCTCGAGCGCGCGAGCGATCGGCAGCACCGTGCCCTCGTACACCGCCGACAGGATCGAGATCGGGGCCGGGTAGTTGTGATGCGTCTGCTTCTGCACGAGCGCGCTGCCCACGACCAGCGTCTGCACGACGCCCGGGTGCATGAGCCCGGCGCCGCCGGGAACCTTGAAGCCTTTGCGGTCCCAGGGCTGCGTCGCATCCTCGTTCGCGAGCAGCCACTGCTTCGCCTTTTCCACTACCTCGCCCGCGGGCACGACCTCGTCGACGAAACCGAGCTCGCGCGCTGCGGCGGGTTTGACGTGCTTCCCTTGCGTGATGAGCTGCAGCGCGGGCTCTATGCCGATCAGCCGCGGCAGGCGCTGCGTGCCGCCGCCGCCGGGCAGCAGGCCAACCTGCACTTCCGGCAAGCCGAGCACGGCATCCTTCCGGTCGGCGGCCACGCGGTAATGGCAGGCGAGGCAGATTTCGAGCCCGCCGCCCAGCGCCGTGCCGTTGATCGCGGCCGCAACGGGTTTGCCGCAGGACTCCAGCCGCCGCAAGGTCTGCTGCAGGCCGCGGCAGGTCGCCAGCAGGTCTGCCACGCTGCGCTGGCCGAAGGTCTCGACCAGCTCGTGCAGGTCGGCGCCGGCCATGAAGCTGTCCTTGCCGGAGGTGATGACGGCGCCCTTGATCGCTGCGTCCGTCGCGATCCGCTCGACCGCCGCGGCGAGATCGCCGAGGAAGGCCGGGGTCATGACGTTCATCGGCCGGTCCTCGAGGTCGATGGTCAGGACGGCGACGCCGTCGCCGTCAATAGCGATGTCGATGGTCTTCATGCCTTCGATCCTCCCCCTGCAGGAGCGCGCATCGCGCGCGATGCCAGGGCGGTTGGGAAAACAACGCGCGCCGGTAATTCATCCGCCGTGGTAGCGCGCGCGGTGCGCGCTCCTGCGGGGTGTGTGGGCGTCTCGTTCATACGCGCTCGATGATGGTGGCGGTGCCCATGCCGCCGCCGACGCAGAGGTTGACCAGCGCCGTGGCGAGGTCCCGCCTTTCCAGCTCGTCCAGCACGGTCCCGAGGATCATCGCCCCGGTCGCGCCCAGCGGATGGCCCATGGCGATCGCACCGCCGTTCACGTTCAGGATCGCGGGATCGATGTCGAGCTTCTGCCGGTACAGCAGCACGACCGATGCGAACGCCTCGTTCAGCTCGAAGAGGTCGATGTCCTGCTTGCTCATGCCGCAGCGCTTCAGCACCTTTTCCGCGGAGGGAGCCGGTCCGGTGAGCATGATGGTGGGATCGGTGCCGATCGACGCGAAGCCGCGGATGCGGGCGCGCGGCCGGAGCCCGAGCGCCGCGCCCGCCTCGCGGCTGCCGACCAGCACCGCCGCGGCGCCGTCGACGATGCCGCTGGAGTTACCGCCGGTGTGCACGTGCTCGATGCGCTCCACCTCGGGGTATTTCTGCAGCGCGACGGCATCGAAGCCCGCCTGCTCGCCGGGAATCGCGAACGCCGGTTTCAGGCCCGCGAGTGCTTCGAGTGTCGTGTCCGGGCGGGGGTGCTCATCGCGATCCAGGACGATGCCGCCGAGGCGGTTCTTCACCGGCACGATCGACCTGGCGAAATAGCCGTTATCCCGGGCGTGCGCCGCGCGGCGCTGGCTTTCCACGGCGTAGCGGTCGACGTCCTCGCGCGTGAAGCCGGCGCGCGTGGCGATCAGGTCGGCGCCGATGCCCTGCGGCACGAAGTACGTTTTGTACGCAACCGCCGGGTCGGCGTGCATGGCGCCGGAGTCCGAGCCCATCGGCACCCGCGACATGCATTCGACGCCGCCGCCGATCGTGAGGTCGGACTGTCCCGCCATGACCTGTGCCGCGGCCGTGTTGACCGCTTCGAGTCCCGACGCGCAGAAGCGGTTGAGCTGCTTGCCCGGCACGGTTTCGTCGTAGTCGGCGCAGAGCACGGCCGTGCGCGCGATGCAGCTCCCCTGCTCGCCCACGGGTGAGACGCAGCCGAAGACGACATCGTCGAGCCGGCTGGTGTCGAGGTCATTGCGCTCGCGCAAGGCGACGAGCACCTGCGTCGCAAGATTGATTGGCGTCACTTCGTGGAGCGCGCCGTCGGGCTTGCCGCGGCCGCGGGGGGTGCGGACGTGATCGAAGATATAAGCGTCTGTCATGGCGATACGTTCCGTGAATCGGGGGCTAGCGCGACGCGAAGCTGGCGCTTCATGTCTTCGTTCGCCTTGGCAAAATCGATCGAGGCAGGGTCGATTACCCAAAGATAGGCCATACCGCCGATGTAGGCGATGTAATGGGCGGCTACGGTCTTTGGATCGGCGTCCGCGCGGATCGTGCCGTTCGCGATGCCGGCGCGCACCCAGCGTACCACGTCGTCCTGCTGCCGCCGGTGGATGTTGACGGACGTCTGCCGGTACTCCGACAGCGGGCTGGCGGCGCCGCAGTACAGTATCTGCAGCACGCGCGCGTCGCGCGGCGCCTCGGTGACAAATTTCCGAAAGGCGTCGAGGGCCGCGCACATCGCGTCGATGCCGGTCTTCTCGCCGACACCCTGCTTCAGGTATTCGAGCCAGCGCCGCGATATCGTTTTGCACACCGCGTCGAAGAGCCCCGACTTGGAACCGAAACGGTATGTCGCGAGCCCGCGGCTGTACCCCGCCCTCCCGCCGATCGCCTGCAGCGTGGTCTTGTCGGTGCCGCGCTCGAGGATCAGGTCGACAGCGGCCTCGAGCATCGCCTGGTCGGACACGGCCGTGCGCTCGGCCTGGGTGAGGGACTGGCCGTCGGAGCTGGCATGAGAGGACCGTGGGGGCATGATCGTGTAACTTGCTGACAACAAGCAAGTAACAGCATACGCCCGTCCTGCCGCTGGCTCAAGCTCGCACGAGGATCCTGCAGGAGCCGGCAGACCAACTGGTCAGGAGCAAAACGACCGCTGGTTGCTGCCCTGAATCGTACCGGTCGCCCGCGATACGGCTCCTACACGGGTTGTTCCTTACGGCGCCGGGGCTTATAGGTGCCGGTCGAGGTTGCGCAGAGACGCTTGTTTTCGGGATCGAAGAGCTTGGCCTGCGCAAAGAACAGCGTTTTGGTCGTGCGGATCAGTTCGCCTTCCGCGATGACGTGGCCCGCCTTGTGCGGCGCGATGAAATTGCAGTTCAGGTTGATCGTCACCGAGACGGTGTCTTCGGCGGTTCCGTAGCTGCCGGACACGGCGCCGGCGATGTCGAGCAGCGAAGCGATCACGCCGCCGTGCAGGTAACCGACGGTGTTGCGGTGCTCCTTCCTGACCGGCATTTCCACGCGCACGAAGCCCTCCTTCCAGGTGGTGAGGCGGAAGCCGAGGAATTCGAGATAGGTGCCTTCGTACAGGGTCTTGTGGTGCAGGACTGGGGCGTCACTCATGTCGTCGCGGATCCTGGTTTGTCTGCAGGAGCCCGCCGCGATGCAACGACGTCGCGTGGCATCGCGCGCTATGCGCGCTCCTACATGTTTCTTCGGTATTCGCCGCCGACTGCGTAGAGAGCGGCCGATATCTGCCCGAGCGAGTTCGATTTCACCGTGTTCATCAGCTCGGCGAAGATATTCTCGCGTGCGCGCGCGACCTCCTGCAAGCGTGCGAGCGCGGCCGCGCTCTCGTCGGCGTGGGCCTGCTGGAACGCACGAACATGCGCAATCTGGTCGTCTTTTTCCTGATCCGATGAGCGGATCAGCTCCGGATCGTGCACTTCATCCTCGCGGCCCGCCTTCGGCAGGAAAGTATTGACACCGACGATCGGGTATGAGCCATCGTGCTTGCGGCTCTCGTAGTAGAGGCTTTCTTCCTGGATCTTGCCGCGCTGGTACATCGTGTCCATCGCGCCCAGCACGCCGCCGCGCTCGGAGATCCGCTCGAACTCCGCGTACACCGCTTCTTCCACGAGATCGGTGAGCTGCTCGATGATGAAGGAGCCCTGCCACGGGTTCTCGCAGTAGTTCAGCCCGAGCTCCTTCGAGATGATGAGCTGGATCGCGACCGCCCGGCGCACCGATTGCTCGGTGGGCGTCGTGATCGCCTCGTCGAAGGCGTTGGTGTGCAGGCTGTTGCAATTATCGAACAGCGCGTACAGCGCCTGCAGCGTCGTGCGGATATCGTTGAAGCTGATTTCCTGGGCATGCAGGCTGCGGCCCGAGGTCTGCACGTGGTACTTCAGCATCTGGCTGCGCGCACTGGCACCGTAGCGCTCGCGCATCGCGCGCGCCCAGATACGGCGTGCGACGCGCCCGATGACGGCGTACTCCGGGTCCATGCCGTTCGAAAAGAAAAAGCTTAAGTTCGGCGCGAACGCATCGATGTCCATGCCGCGCGCGAGATAGTACTCGACGATGGTGAAGCCGTTCGACAGCGTGAACGCGAGCTGGCTGAGCGGGTTCGCGCCGGCTTCCGCGATGTGGTAGCCGCTGATCGAGACGCTGTAGTAGTTGCGGACGTTGTTCTCGATGAAGAACTCCTGCACGTCGCCCATCATCTTCATCGCGAATTCCGTGGAGAAGATGCAGGTGTTCTGTGCCTGGTCCTCCTTGAGGATATCGGCCTGCACCGTGCCGCGCACTGTCGAGAGCGTGTGCGCGCGAATCTTCTCGTACGTCTCCGCGTCGACGAGCCGGTCGCCGGAGATGCCGAGCAACCCCAGCCCCAGCCCGTCGTTGCCGGGCGGCAGCTCGCCGGTGTACACCGGCCGTTCGCGGCCCTCGAAGTACCCCTCGATCTTCTTTTGCGCGGCCTCCCACTGCCCGGATTCCTTCAGGTGCTTCTCCACCTGCTGGTCGATCGCCGTGTTCATGAAGAATGCGAGGATCATAGGCGCGGGTCCGTTGATCGTCATCGAGACGGACGTCGCCGGCGCGCACAGGTCAAAGCCCGAGTACAGCTTCTTCATGTCGTCGACAGTCGCGATCGACACCCCGGAATTGCCGACCTTGCCGTAGATGTCCGGCCGCTCGTGCGGGTCCTCGCCGTATAGCGTCACGGAATCGAAGGCCGTGGACAGGCGCGACGCCTCCTGGCCCTGCGACAGGTAGTGGAAGCGGCGGTTGGTGCGCTCGGGCGTGCCCTCGCCCGCGAACATGCGCGTCGGGTCCTCGTTCAGCCGGCGGTAAGGGTACACGCCGCCGGTATACGGATAGCTGCCCGGCAGGTTCTCGCGCATGAGGAACAGAAGCAGCTCGCCCCAGTCGCGATAGGCCGGCGGTGCGATCTTCGCGATCTTCTGCTTCGACAGGCTCTCGCGGTAGTTGGAGCCGGTGATCTCGCGGCCGCGGACGGTGTAGCTGTACTCCTCGGCCTCGACGCCCGCGCGCCGCGCGGGCCAGCCGCGCAGCAGCTCCACCGCCTCGTTCGACAGCGCTTTCAGCGTCTCCTGGTAGCGCTGGCGCAGCACGGTAAAGCTTGCATCCGCGTCCTTGCCCGCCAGCGCATCCTCCGCGTACGGTTCGAACTCCGCCGGCAGCACCGGGTCCTCGAGGGCCTTCAGCGCCTCGTAGTAATGCTGCAGCCGGCGCGCGGCTTCCGCCTGCGCGGCAATCGAGCGATTGATCTCCCGCCCCTGCTCCGCGATTTCCGCCAGGTAGCGGATGCGGTTGCCCGGGATCATCGCCACTGCGCGCGGCTCCTTTGTCGACACGTCGATGTCCGGCGTCCAGCGTTCGCGATCGAGCTTGAGCTTCTCCGCGAGCCGCCGGCAAAGCTCCACGAACATCCAGCTCACCCCGGGATCGTTGAACTGGCTTGCAATCGTCGGGTAGACCGGCACGTCCTCGTCGGCTGTCTTGAAGGCGACGTGGTTGCGCTTCCATTGCTTGCGCACGTCGCGCAGCGCGTCTTCCGCGCCGCGGCGGTCGTACTTGTTCAAAACAATGAGGTCGGCAAAGTCGAGCATCTCGATTTTCTCGAGCTGGCTCGCCGCGCCGTAGTCGCTGGTCATGACGTAGATTGAAAAATCGACCAGGTCGACGATTTCGCTGTCGCTCTGGCCGATACCCGCCGTCTCCACGATGGCGAGGTCGAAGCCTTGCGCTTTCAGGAACTGGATCTGGTCTCCCAGCATCTCGCTGGTTGCACGGTGCTGGCGCCGCGTCGCGAACGAGCGCATGTAAACACGCTCAGAGCGCAGGGAGTTCATGCGGATGCGATCGCCGAGCAGCGCGCCGCCGGTGCGCCGGCGCGTCGGGTCCACCGCGAGCACCGCGATGCGCATCCCGGGGAACGTGGCGAGAAAGCGATTCAGCAGCTCGTCGGTTACGCTGCTCTTGCCGGCACCGCCGGTACCGGTTATGCCGATGACGGGCACGCGCTTCGACTGCACTTGCCAGGCTTTGCGCAGGCGCGCGAGCTCGCTCTCGTCGAACGCTCCATCCTCGATCGCGGAGAGCATCGCCGCTATGTCGACGGTCGATTCCAGCGCTCGCGTGTCGGGCTTCGCGCGTTCCCGCCGGCCTTTCAGCGTGCGGGCGACGAGATCGTCGATCATGTCGTCGAGCCCCATGGCCATGCCGTCGTGCGGGTGGTAGATGCGCTCGACGCCGTAGGCCATCAGGTCTTCGATCTCCCGGGGCGTGATCGTGCCGCCGCCGCCGCCAAATACCTTGATGTGCGCGGCATCGAGCTCACGCAGGCGGTCGATCATGTAACGGAAGAACTCGTTATGGCCGCCCTGGTAGGAACTCACGGCAATGCCGTCCGCGTCCTCCTGGATGGCGGCGCGGACGATGTCGTCGACGCTGCGGTTATGCCCCAGGTGCACGACCTCGACACCGCGCGACTGGATCAGCCGCCGCATGATGTTGATGGCGGCGTCGTGACCGTCGAACAGCGAGGCGGCTGTGACGAAGCGAAGCGGCGAGGCGTCGGATTTGCCGACGGCGGCCGGCAGGTCCCTGGCGGCGGTGCTCATAGCGCAAAAGCCCGTTGTGCGAAAATTCTAATCGGGATTAAAATAGTGCAGCACCGCCCGCAACGCAAGGGAAAAGAGCTTAGCCCATGGCCATCACCGCCGAAGAATCGCGCTTCGAGCTGCAGCGGCACCGGGTGCTCAAGGCCGCGGCGGCCTGCTTCAATCACAAGGGTTACAGCGGCACCTCGCTCAAGGACGTCGCCGACCACCTCGGTCTCACGGACGCCGCGCTCTATTACTATGTAAAAAACAAGGAAGAGCTGGTCTACCACTGCTACCTGCGCGCCGCCGAGCTCGGCCGGGAGGCCATGGACCGTGCCATCAGCGAAGGACAAAACGGCTTCGAGCGCGCGTTCCTGTACGTGCGCCATCACGTCGAGCTGATGGTGAGTGAGCACGGGCCGGTTGCCATCATGAGCGAGATCCCGTCGCTCCGGCCCGATCACCGGGAGCAGGTCCTGGAGGTGTCACGGCAGCACAGCGCGGCTTTCGAGGACATCCTGCGTGCCGGCATCGGAGACGGCAGCATCAGGAACTGCGATGTACGCATGACCGGCAACGCCATCATGGGCGCGATCAACTGGATCCCGAAGTGGTTCCACGGCGACGATGTCACCGCGGGAAAGCTGATCGAGGAATTCCCGAAGATCCTGACCGGCAGCTTCGCGCCGGCGAGTCGATGAACCCGGGGCGCCTGCCGCGGATCTTTTGCGCGCTCATCCTGGCTGCGCTATGCACGGCGGCCGGCGCCGCGGCGGCCGGGCCCGACGAGACGGCTGGCGATTACCGCATCCTCGGCGACGAGAGTGAGCTTCGTATTCTCGTCTTCAGCGCCGGTGCGCTGGGCGCGCTCGGACACAATCACGTCATCAGTTCGCACGCGCTGGACGGCAACGTGCACGTGGGTCCGTCCCCCGCCGACAGCCGCTTCGAGCTGTCGCTGCCGGTCGCGAGCCTGGTCGTCGACGAGCCAGAAGCGCGGGCCGCCGCCGGGCCTGCGTTCGAGGGTGAAGTCGGCGAGGAGGACCGCCGGGGCACGCGCCGGAACATGCTGGGAGATAAGCTGCTGGACGCGGCACGCTACCCGGAGGTGCGGATCCTGTCGGCATCCATCTCCGGCGAATTCCCGCGGATGACCGTGCATGCGCAGGTGGAGATCAAGGGCTCTTCGCACGAAGTCCTGCTGCCGGCCAGCGTCGCGTTCTACGGGGATCGCCTGGTCGCGATCGGCCGGGCGAAGGTCGCCCACGCGGAGCTGGGGCTCAAGCCCTTCAGCGCCGCTCTCGGCACGCTGCGCGTTGCCGACGAGATAGCCTTTCGTTACCGCATCGTCGCCAGGAAGGAATGACGTTTATCTCGTTCCTGTCACCCGCATGGCGGGCTCCTACACCAGCGTGCAGCGGCCGTGGGTCAGGACGACGGAATTCCGCGCTTTGACCGTCGCGCGGAAGGTGACGATGTTCCGATCCTGCCACATGTCCGTGGTCAACGTCTCGCCGGGATAAACGGGCGCCGCGAACTGCGCCGCAAATCCGGTAATGAGCGTGTGGTCGTACTCGCAGATCGTCTTCAGGATCGCACGGCACGCGATGCCGGCGCTGCAACGGCTCTGCAGCATCGGCCGGTCGAAGCCGGCTGCATGCGCCGCGGCCGCTTCGACGTGCAGGGAGCTGCGGCCGCCGGACAGCCGGAACAGCAGCGCCTGGTCCGCGCGGGTCGTGATGTCGCAGCTCAGGTCCGGATCGCGCTTCGGCAGCACGTGCGGAACCGGTGACTCGCCCGGAGGCACCCCCCCGAAACCGCCCTCCCCGGGCGCGAGCAGCGTGCTCGCCAGGCTGAAAAGTGCGGCGTCGTCCCTGGCGAGCCGCACCTCCGACTGGACCACGATGCGGCCGCCCTTGCCGGCGCCGAGGTCATGCACGGCGAGTACCCGCCGGTTCGCGAGCAGCTGCGCGGCGGCGGGCAGCGGGCGATAGAGGTCGAGCTTCAGGGCGACGTGCAGCACCTGCCGGTGGTCGAACCCGCAGCCGGCGAGCAGGTCGTCCGGCAGGAGCACGGTGGCGAGCGTCGGTACCGTCTTGAGCGATGGCAACTCGTAGACGTACGGCAGCTCTTGTCGGTCGAGCGGGTTGCTGCCGAAGCCGATGCCCAGCGCGTACAGCAACGCGACGCCGTCCGCGTAGCTGACGGGCTGATCCGCAACGGCGGCAGCCAGCAGCTTGTCCTGGTTGATCGGCATGTTGTAGTGGATTTCGGGCGCGATCGCGCGCCCTTAGTCGCTGATGCGCCCATTCTAGTGCACCCCGGCGGCAAAAATGAACCATTCCCGGCGCCGCTCCCTGCGCGGGTAGCGATGGCTGGCGCGCCGCGGGTGCCTGGCCTACGATTACGCACGGCCACCAGGTTTCGGAAAATCACCATGAAAGCAGAGAGCCGCCTGCGGTTCCGCGCCGCACACCGCTCCGAGGCGGCTGCCATCGCCGGGATGTCGCGCCTGCACGTCGAGCACGGGCTGCGCTGGCGCTGGACGCCGGCGCGCGTGCGCAAGCAGATCGACGACCCGGACACGATGGTGCTGGTGGCCTCGCTCGAAGGCGAGCTGGCCGGCTTCGCGATCATGCGCTTCGGGGATCTCGATGCCCACCTGTTCCTGCTGGCGGTCGCGCCGCACCGGCGCCGCACCGGGATCGGCCGCGCGTTGCTGAAGTGGCTGGAAAAATCCTGCCGCACCGCCGGCATCCGCAACGTCCGCCTGGAAGTGCGCTGGGGCAACCGCCAGGCCCGCAGTTTCTATCTCGCCAACGGCTACCGGGTGCTGGGACAGGTGGCCGGCTATTACGACCGCCGCGAAGCGGCGGTGCTGATGGGAAAGTCGCTCGTCGGCTGACCGGGCTGCGGGAACGGCCGTCGCCACGAATGTGCACGCCGCCGCAGGCCCCTCCCCGGTCGCCTACCGCCCGCCCGCAAGGGCGTGCCGCCAGCCGAGTTCCGCCAGCGGCGCGACCGCTTTCGCCGCCTGTTCGGCATACGCGCTGGCGGCGGTGCCGTCACGCACCCGGCCGGCAATACCCTGCAGGATTGCGGCCAGGCGAAAGAAATTGTACGCGGAGTAGAAATCGCGGTCCGGGATGCCGCCGCCGCGGCCGGTGCGCTCGCAATAGGCCGCGACATAGTCTTCTGCCGACGGTACTCCGAGAGCCGCCAGGTCCTTGCCGAGCAGCCCCGTGGAGCCGATACCGATCTCCGGCATCTGCCATGCCATCAGGTGGTAGGTGAAGTCGCCCAGCGGATGGCCGATGGTCGAAAGCTCCCAGTCCAGCACCGCGATCACGCGCGGCTCCGTCGGGTGGATAACGAGGTTGTCGAGCCGGAAGTCGCCGTGCACCACCGCCGACGATTCGTCCCGCGGAATGTGTTCGGGCAGCCATTCGATCAGCCGGTCCATGGCCTCGATGCTCGACGTTTCGGATGCCCTGTACTGGCGCGACCAGCGCGAGACCTGGCGCGCGAAGTAGTTGCCCGGGCGGCCGAAATCGCCGAGTCCCAGCGCTTCGAAATCGAAGTTGTGCAAGCGCGCGATCGTACGGTTGACATCGTCGTAGATCGCCGCCGTTTCCGCGGCGCCGACGCCGGGCAATTCGAGATCCCAGAAGATGCGGCCATCGACGAAAGCCATGATGAAGAACATGGTGCCGACAACGGCATCGTCCTCGCACAACGCCAGCGGTTCGGGCACAGGGAAGCCGGCCCGATGCAGCGCGGAGATGACGCGGTACTCGCGATCGACCGCGTGCGCGGATTGCAGCAGCTTGCCGGGTGGCTTCCGGCGCAGCACGTAGCGGCCGGACGGCGATTCGAGCAGGTAAGTCGGGTTCGACTGGCCGCCCTTGAACTGGCGCACCGTGAGCGGAGGTGCGAAACCGGGAACGTGTTCACGCATCCAGCCCGCGAGGCGCGACACATCGAAGCGATGTGCGGGGCTGACGTCGCGGGTGCCGGAAAATCGTTGCTGGCGCGAGGTCATGCGCCCCCTGCAGGAGCGCTCATCAGAAGCGGAAGATGCCATAGGGCGTCTCGGTGTCGCGCGGACGGTTGGCGGCCGCCGAGAGTGCCTGCGTGAGGATGCGTCGCGTGTCGACCGGGTCGATCACCCCGTCGTCCCACAGCCGCGCGCTCGCATACCAGGGATTGCCCTGCTCTTCGTATTGCTGCCGGATCTCGTCTTCGAACTGCTGTTGCTCCGCCTGCGGCCATTCCTCGCCCCGTGCCTCCATGCCGTCGCGGCGCACGGTCGACAGCACCAGCGCCGCCTGCTGGCCGCCCATGACGGAGATGCGCGCGTTCGGCCACATCCACAGGAAGCGCGGGCTGTAGGCGCGACCGCACATCGCGTAGTTGCCGGCGCCGAACGAGCCGCCGATGATCACCGTGAACTTGGCGACCGACGAAGTCGCGACCGCGTTCACCATCTTCGCACCGTCCTTTGCGATGCCGGCCTGCTCGTATTTCTTGCCGACCATGAAGCCGGCGATGTTCTGCAGGAACACGATCGGTATGCCGCGCCGGTCGCAAAGCTCGATGAAGTGTGCACCCTTTTGCGCGGATTCCGAAAACAGGATGCCGTTGTTGGCGATGATGCCGATCGGGAACCCGTTCAGGTGTGCGAAGCCGCACACCAGTGTCGCGCCGTACAAGGCCTTGAACTCCTGGAACTCCGAGCTGTCGACCAGCCGCGCGATAACCTCGCGGACGTCGTAGGGGAAGCGGAACTCGCGCGATACGACGCCGTACAGTTCTTCCGCGGGATACAAGGGCTCGGCGGGTTCGCGCATGGCGAAGGGCAGCTCCTTTTGCCAATTGAGGTTCGAGACGATCTCCCGCACGAGCGCCAGGGCCTCGCTGTCGCTGGCGGCGAGGTAATCCGTAACGCCGGAAATGCGGCTGTGCACGTCGCCGCCGCCGAGCGATTCCGCGTCGACGATCTCGCCGGTCGCCGCTTTCACGAGCGGTGGGCCGCCGAGAAAAATCGTACCCTGGTTCTTCACGATGACCGCCTCGTCGCACATTGCCGGAACGTAGGCGCCGCCGGCGGTACACGAGCCGAGGACGGCCGCGATCTGCGGGATCGCACGCGCGGAAAGCCGTGCCTGGTTGAAGAAAATGCGGCCGAAGTGGTCGCGGTCCGGGAACACTTCGTCCTGTTTCGGCAGGAAGGCGCCGCCGGAGTCGACCAGGTAGATGCACGGCAGGCGGTTCTGTTCCGCGATTTCCTGGGCGCGCAGGTGCTTCTTGACCGTGAGCGGATAATAAGTACCGCCTTTTACGGTCGCGTCGTTCGCGACGATCATGCACTCGACGCCGCTCACTCGCGCGACACCGGCGATGATGCCGGCCGACGGCACCTGGTTGTCGTACATCCCGTACGCCGCGAGCCGGCCGATCTCCAGGAAGTTCGCGTCCGGATCCATAAGCAGGCGCACGCGGTCGCGCGGCAGCAGCTTGCCGCGAGCGAGGTGCTTCTTGCGGGCCCGCTCGGTGCCGCCGCGCGAGATGCTGTCCCCGATTTCGCGCAGCTCGCGCGCGAGGTTCATATTGACAGACGCGTTCTGCTGGAAATCGTCCGAAGTGTTCCTGATCTTGGTTTTGATTATGGTCATTGGTTATTTGCGCTGCGGGCGCCCGTCTCACAGGCGACAGCGATCAAGCGGGGCCATCGGAATCGAGCCGAAGTTCTGCGCCGCGATCGAGCGGCCCTGTCCAGGTTAATCCACGGTGGCGTTGTACAGTTCGCGACCGATAAGCATGCGGCGGATCTCGCTGGTGCCCGCTCCGATTTCATAGAGCTTCGCATCGCGCCACAGGCGTCCGGCCGGATATTCATTAATATAACCGTTTCCGCCGAGCGCCTGTATGGTTTCACCCGCCATCCGGGTCGCTTGCTCCGCAGCGAGCAGTATGCAGCCGGCGGCATCGAACCGCGTCGTTTTACCGGTGTCGCTCGCGCGCGCGACCGCGTAAACGTAAGCGCGGCAGGAATTCATCGCCGTGTACATGTCGGCAATCTTGCCCTGCATGAGCTGGAAGGTGCCGATCGGGCGGCCGAACTGCTTGCGGT
>CAZSKQ010000031.1:18631-31311 GCA_964607425.1 uncultured Woeseiaceae bacterium | reverse complement strand
GTGTAGAGGACTTTCACCTCCAAGTCGGTGCGCCCTGCCGGGCGCACAAAAAAAGCCGGCCCCGGGGGGCCGGCAGGCAGTGGCCCACCGAGGGGCCGCAGGGATCCGCGAGTATCAGTCCGGGTTGGCCGCCAGCGAGGGATTGCCGTCCACGTACAAGGTGAGACTGACCTTGCGCTGCAGCGCATAGTCGTCCGCGGTGCCTCCCGTCGCGGGCAATTCGCCGTGCGCCGACACCCGGATGCGCTTGGCCGGCACGCCGTTCGCCGTCAGGAGGTCACGCACGTGCTCGGCGCGCCGCACCGACAGGTCGTGGTTGTAGGATTCGATACCGCGCTCGTCCGCATAGCCGTCGACGGCGATACCGATGTCCGGCATCGCGGCAAGGCTCGCGGCCAGGCCTGCGAGGCGCTCGCGGGTCGAGTCCGCCAGTTCGTGCTCTTCCGTCCGGAACAGCAGGTCCATTTTGATGCCGCTTTCGAGCAGCCTCACGAGCTCGGGGCGCGCCGTCGCGCGCATCCGCTGCAGGTCGCTGCCCAGGTCGTCGATATCGGCATTGAGCGCCCGCACTTCTGTTTCAAGCTTTTTGACCTGCGTGGCCGATGCCTGCAGCGAGCCCTCCAGGGATGCGACCTGTTCGTCCTTCCGGTGGAACTCGTCGCCGAGCTTCGCGCCGATGGCCGCGCCGATGACGAAGCCCACGGGGCCGCCGGCGAGCGCACCCACCGTGGCGCCAACGCCCACGCCGATGGTTTCCTGCTTCGACGCCTTGCCGGCGGCAAGGGCCGGGCCCGCCGCCAGGCAGGTGGCGAGGATGATTACGGTCAGTCTGGTATGCATGCTGCTGTCCTCCGAGCTTTGGATGACCACGGTTGTGGTCGTCTTCGGAGTCCATTAAGCGTTCGGAAAGCGCTAGCACGCGGGCGCAATAGTGGCGCGGGGCGTATCAATTCTGGCGAAATCTGGCGGCGGGCGGCGGCGGCGGGTGCCGTGGCATCGCGCGCGATGCGTGCTCCTACCGGCGGTCGGCTTCCGTCAGGCCGACGAAGGTGCCGCCGTTGCGCGCGCAGACGGCGCGCATCAGGAGGGCATATTTCTGCGCCATTCGCGGCGTGCCGCCGAAGTCGGTCGGGAAGCCGATGGCATGGATGCGCATGCGGAGTTTGCCGCTCGCATCCAGGGTATTGGTTTTCTCGATCTGGCGCAGCACGGCCTCCGCGGAAGTTCCGGTGAAATCGTCGCCGAAGACGTAGATGCTGATCTGCTTGTCCGGATCCCAGAACGTCTCGACGGCGTAGATGATGCCGTCGGCGGGGTTGCTGTCGCTGAAGGGGGCCCAGGTGGGTATGACGTTCTTGATCGATTGGCGCAGCTGCGGCGTGTCCTCCAGCCAGGTACGCCCGAACTGCGGGAACATGAACTGGCCGTTGTCGTTCATGATCTGCAGTCCCTTCACGGTCGGGTAGGCGTCCAGGACTTCCCTGATCTTTTGTTCCAGGAAGGCCCACTTCTGCTGCATGCTGCCGGAGGTGTCGATCACGAAGATGATGTACTCGCTGTCGACCGGGATGCCGCCTACCGAATCGTTGATGGTCCGCTGGTAATTCGCGAGCAGCCGCTCCATCTCTTCGGTCAGCCGCTGGCGGGCCGATTCCAGCTTGCCCTGGTCGGCCAGGAGGGTGGCTGCGTCCTCGGTGAGCAGCTCGTACTGTCCCTGGACGCGGTCGAGCTCCCGCTGCAGCTCCTTCAGCGTCATTTCAGTGTCGGTGGTCAGCTGGCGCGCCGAGACCAGCTCGCGGTTCAACACGGTCGAGTCACCGCGAACCTCGTACAGCTCCTCCTGCAGCATCGCGATCAGCTCGGTGAGATCCGTTTCGGTCTGCTCGATGATTACAGGCTCGGCGATCTTGCTCAGGACCAGGAGCAGGATGACCGCCCCGAAGCCGCAGCAAATGCAGTCGAGGAACGACAGGCTGAAGGTCTCGATGTCCCGGCGGCGCCTGCTCATGGCCAGTCCTCGCTGACGCTCATGAAGGAGCCGCTGGTGCGGTAAGCCAGCATCCAGTACGCAATCGGTGCGTTCGCCTCGCCTTCGACCTGGTACAGCAGCACGTTCACGGGGATCTCGTTCGGCAGCAGCTCCACCGCCTCATAGTGGTACTCGAGGCGCCGCTGCCCGGTGACCATGCCCCGGTCGGTGTCCGGCGTATTCATCGTCGGCAGGCCATCCGTGAGCAGGATGATGTTGTCGGGCAGCGGATTCAGCGTTCGCACCACTTCGTAGGCCGCACGCATGTTGCTGCCGTCCTGCGGCAGCGTGCGGCGCAGCCGCTTGATCGCCTGCGTGAGCTGCTTACCGTCGCCGACGTCGAGCCAGACGCCTTCGGTGCCCTGCAGCACGGGCCAGGCGGTGGTGTTGAAAGCATAGACCTGGAACTGGCTTGCCTTCGGCATGTTCGCGGAAAGCCAGTCGACCGTGTTTACGACCTGCCGCCACTTCTGGGACCTGAGCTGTACCTCCGGGGGCATGTTGCGGCGCCGCAGGATATTGATGATGCGCCGGTCGAGCATGCTCGCGGAGGCGTCGACGAGCACCAGGATGCGCTCACCGCCGACCTTGAGGCCCGTCAGGTACTGCCGATCACCGTCGCCGACGAACGTCCGCACCTCCGAGCCGCTGCCGACGCTCTCCTCGAACGCCAGCAGCCGCTGCCGCTCCCTCTCGAGCCTCTCGATATCCGACTGCAGCTCCTCGATGTGTTCGACTTTTGCGAGCGTTTCCTGGTCGTGCTCCGCGAGTTCGATCTTGAGCTTCTCGATCAGCGCCGTGACCTGCTCGATCTGGTTGGTCGCCTGCGCGCGCTCGTCCTCCAGCTCTTGCATCGTGTTGCGTGCCAGCACCAGGTTCTTGCGCTCATCCAGGATCTCGTACTGCAGCTTCGTGACTTCCGCCATCAGCCGCTGCGTCGGCTGGTCGGTGTCGCTCGTCACCTGCGCATTGATGATCATGAACAGCAGGATCACGGCGCCGAAACCGCAGCTGATGCAATCCAGGAAGGACAGGCTGAAAATTTCGAATGTGCGCCGCTTACGTGCCATACGTTTCGTCGGTCGTGATCATCAGGAACTCGAAACCCGGCGAGCCGATGCGCACGGAATCGCCGATTCTCAGGATTGTAGACCCCTCGATCCGATGGCCGTTCAGGAAGGTACCGTAGCGGCTGTAGTCCTCGAGCACGCACTGGCCGTTCTGGCGCATCACGGAGCAGTGCCGGCGCGACACGCCCGGCATGTCGCTGCCCACGACGATGCTGCGTCCATCCTCGGCCGCCTGCGAGCCGATGGTAAGCGGGGAGCCGTCGACCCGCCACGCGATGTCGCCGAACAGCAGGTGCGTCGGGACACCGCCACTGCCTACCGGGTCATCGTCGCGTGCCACTTCCACCGCCGCCTGGTCAAAGGGGAGCTGCCGCCGTAAGCCCACGGCACTGCCGGACCTGGCCGCGTCGCGGCAGCGGGCGAGTGCGCCGCGTGCCGTCGCGCCCGGTTCCAGGCCGAAGACCTCGCCTCCGACCCGCGCCTTCAGCATGTCAGCGAGCCCCGGCAGCCGCATGATGCGGTCGCTCACCTGGATGGCCGGGGTCTCGTCCGCCCGGAACAAGGCCCGGAGCTTGCTCGCAATCCGCTGGTAGAACGGCGCCGCGGCGCCGACCAGGGCAAGCGACTCGATGTCGGCCTGGTGCCCGACGCCCCGGTACTCGAGCTCGAGGGGCACCGTCTCGCGCGCGGCGGCTTCGGCGAGCCAGCCCGGCAGCTTGTCCAGGAGCAGCTGCTCCGTTTCCGCGTCGTAGAGGGGATCGAACCGGGATTGCTGCACGAATACTTCCGCGATGGCATTGAGCCAGGCGTCGTAGAGCGCGTAAGTGCCACAGTCCTCGATCACTTCGACCCTTTCCACCTGGACGTGCCCGCGCTGCGACAGGCGCGTCAGCATGGCGGCGTGCAGGCCCAGGTCGACATGTACCGGCACCGCGTGGCGGTACTCCCGGCGCGTGGCCGCGACGGCCGCATCCACCATCGCCACCACGGGCAGCTCGAGTTCGCCCGCTATCCCGAGCAGCAGGCCGAGCTCGCCGGGTTGCATATAAGCCGGCACGGCCAGCACGAGATCGGAGCCGGCCTCGGCGGCGCTCCACATCTGCTCGAGCTGGCGGCTGGCAAGGTCGGCCGGGCTGAGGTGCCCGAACCGCCGATCGGCCAGCGGCTCGGCGCTGAGTTCCTTCCAGAACCGGTGCTGGACACTGCGGGGATGGATGCGCGCGTTGGCCAGCGCGGCGGTGCCGGTCGCCAGCCGGTCCCCGTCGAGGAAGGCGAAACCGGGCTCGCGGTACAGGATCCGCTCGCCGTCGAGCAGCGTGATCCCGGCGTCGTTCAGGTGTGCAGCGAGCCGCGCCACTAGTCGGCCTTCATGTGACGAATCAGCTTTTCATCGCAGTAGGCTTCGGCGTCGAACACCAGCCGCTCCTGCACGGACTGGAGCTGGTGGATAAGGAACATCAGCACGATGCTGATGAGCAGGGCAATCAGCGTCGAGTTGAAGGCGAGCCCCAGGCTCTCGGTCACGCCCGCGAGATCGCCCTGGACCGCGCGGTTCGCCTGGGCGAGCGCGTCGCCGATGCCCCGGACCGTGCCGATGAACCCGATTGCCGGGATGGCCCAGGCGATGTAGCGGATCATCGACAGCTCGGACTCCAGGCGGTCGGCCTCGGATTCGCACACGGTATGCGCGATGCTGGAAACGTCCTGGATGTTCTGCGTCGACGAAAATCGCCGCAGCGCGCTCATCAACACCCGCGGCAGCAATAACCGCTGCTGCTCGTCGGGCAAGGCCTGGATCTGGCGCGCGAATTCGCGCGTGTCCTCCGGCAGGATGCGCATGCCCTCGGCGATCGGGATGAGGTCGGTCTCCAGCAGGCGCCGCTCGCGGGACAGGTCGACCGCCTTGTAGGCGATGATCGCGAACGCCCAGAACATCAGGATGAAGCAGGACTCCTGTTCGTAATCCTTGATCAGCACCCAGACCGAGCGCTCGGGAACGTAGTTCGGGTTCTCGGCCATCTGGCGGTTCTGCTCGGCAATGGCCTCGGCCGCGTTCGGCCGCACCACCGACATGTAATACGCCTGCACGATGATGACGATGATGATGAGCGCGAACAGCTGGTAGATGAACTCGATCGGGATGTTCTTTTTTTTCATCTGGTAAGGCTCTGATCCTCCCGGGGTTTCGTTCACTGTACCGGATTATCCACGTGCCATGTAGGAGCCCGCCATGCGGGCGACCGGCATGACGATGACCGACGGAGCGGGCGGGTCAAATGTCGGTCGGGAACGGGATCGCCTGGTCGACCGGGATCTCCTCGGTGGGGATGAAGTCGTCGTCCTCACCCTCGAAGGTCTGGTCGTCGATGACCGTGCCTTCCCCGATGTCGACCACCACCGAACCGTCCGTGGCCTCCTCCTCCCCACCGGCGGCTGCTTCCCCTGCGGCCGCGGTATCCGCGGCAGGGTCCTCGCCGGCGGCAGGGTCCTCGCCGGCGGCAGGGTCTTCCCCGGCGGCGGTATCGCCGGCGGCAGGGTCTTCCCCGGCCTCCGGCACCGCGGCCGGCTCCTGCTCCGCCTCCTGGGCCCTGGAGGCCTGGACGGGCAGCGCCAGGACGACCGCGGCGGCGACGGCCAGCAGCGCTTTCACGGCATCAAGGGGCATTTTCGGCTTCATTTGCGAGTTAGACAGGCTTTCCGGCAAAAGGTCGCAACCCGCACGTTCAGGGCGCTGCATCCTGGGCCTGCCCGGCTCCCGGGTCGGGGGCATTGCGGACGATCCGGAAACCCACGTCGAAGCGGCCTTCGGTGCCGAAATCCCGGTAGGCCAGGCGCAGCTCCAGGATGCCCGCATGCCGCCAGCTCGAGCCGCGGATGACGTGGTGCGTACCGCTGCCGGGTCCCGTGGGGTCGACCAGCGGCTCCGTGCGGCCGGGGTCGGGCACGGAATAGAAATCCTGCACCCATTCCGCCACGTTGCCGCCGCCGTCGTAAATGCCGAGCGCATTGGGCGGGAACGAGCCTACCGGCGCCGTCGACGTGTAGCCGTCGTTATAGCCCGGCAGGATGGAGGGCACCACGCCTTCCGCGGACCGGTCCGCGTAGTTGCCGCTGTCCGGGCGCGGCGGCATGGCGTTGCCCCACGGAAAGACCGGGGGCTTTTCGCGGCCCTGGTAGCGGATGGCCAGCGCCCACTCGGCTTCGGTCGGCAGGCGGTAACCGTCGGGCGCGGGGACGATCGGCACCCATTTCTCGAAGCGTTTCTCGTAGGCGAGCGGCAGGCCCTCCTGTGCGCTCAGCCAGTTGCAGTATTCCACCGCTTCGGCCCAGGTCACGTTGGTGACCGGGTTGTTGTCGCCCGACAGCGCGGGGTGCAGGTCGCCACCGGAGTTGTGGTTGCTGCGAAACGCCGCGTACTGCTTGTTGGTGACCTCCTTTTCGCCTATGTAGAACGGCCGCGTAACCTTCACCGGCATCAGTACCTCGTTCGCTCGCCGGCCCTGCTCGCTGCGCGAGGAACCCATGACGAAAGCGCCCGGTTCGACCCGGCGCAGGACCTGGCCCTGCGAGGTCGTCAAGGTCGCCGCAATGCTTTGCCTCCTGACCTCCTCGAAACTGAGCAGCCGGACGTCAACGGTCTGCGGATAACCCGGCCTCGGCGTGATGCTGCGACTGAAAGCCTGGTAACCCGCCTTCTGCACTTCGAGCCGGTGCGGCGCCGACGAGAGATTCAGCGTGGTGGAGCCCGTGCCGGACTCGCGGCCGTCGACGTACACCACCGCATCCGCGGGATTGACGTTGACGTTGACGACGCCGACGCGGGCGGTCATGTCGATGTTCAGCTCCCGCGAGCTGGCGGCGGCGAGCCGGACCTGGCGCTCCGCGGAACCGTATCCCGCCTTCGAGACCCCGATGTTGTAATCGACGTCCGGCGACAGCGCGAGCTCGAGCGGGGACTGGCCGCGGTAGCGGCCGTCGACGGTCACGCTCGCGCCGGTCGGTATGGTGGTTACGTGCAGTTCGGCGTTCGCCGGTTCGAGCTGGATCGTCGGCAGCACCCGGTCTTCGTTGGCCGCCGTTTCGATGACCCCGTCCCACGCCTTGAAGCCCTCGCGCACCACGCTGAGCTGGTGCGTACCTTCCAGGAGCTGGACGGTGGCCGGCGTGACGCCGATGCGGTCGTCGCCCCGGTACACGACCGCTCCCGCCGGCTCCGAGGTAATCTCCACGTCGGCCCAGCGAGGCACGAGCTGCACGTAAAGCTCCTGGTGCAGCCCCAGTCCGGGCACCGCGAGGCGGTCCTGGTACGGCAGGAAGCGATCCGCGCTGACGGTGATCGTGTGCACGCCGGGCTCCATCTCGAGCGGTCCGTAGGGTGCCTGCCCGATCTGCGCCTCGTCCACGGTGACGATCGCATCGACCGCGGGTTCGGTGTGCACGGTGAGCCGTCCCGGCAGCTTGCGCATCCGGATCGGGATGTCCTGGCTGCGCGCTTCCCCGACCTCGAAGCTCTGGCTGACCTCGTAGTAACCGTCCTTGCGTACCCGCGCGACGTAATCGCCCGGCCGCAGCAGGACGCGGTCGCCGACCGGCAGGCGAAACCAGCCGCCCGTGATCGACAGCTCGTAAGGCTCGCCCGGCTCGACGTCGATCCGGATGGAGCGCGCGGAAAACAGCAGGTAGGACACTCCCACCAGCACGGCGACGGCAATCCAGATGCCGGCCTGCCAGCGGTAATTGTGCACCGGCACGGGGGCCGCGGCAGTGTCGCTGGCCCGGCGAAAGGCCCTGGGGGCGATCGTTTCGTCGGCGGGGACGGCGGACCCGAGGTCGGGCGGTTTCGTGACGTAGGCGCTGTCTTCGAGGCGCACGCGCGCCAGCATGTCCCCCGCCTCGCTGTCGATCTCGACCTTGCTGCCGAAGAACTCCAGGACATCGCCGGCCGCGAGCCGTTTCGACGCGGTGAGCGCGGTGCCGTTGACGTGCACCGAACCGGTCCGCCCGACCGGCTGCACGAAGGGCTCGCCGTCGAGCTCGGCGATCGAGGCCACGGGCGCGTTGCCCGGGCCGGGCAGGCGGATTTCGCAATCGCTGCCCGTGCCGAGCCTGAGCGGCAGGCGGTCGAGGGTGAAACGGCGTTCTCCCTCCGCGTCCCTGACGACGATCGCGCTAACCTTCAAATCCGTTCCTCGCATTTTACGACGATGGGCTCGAGCTCGATCTCGGGCGCCACCCTGAACTCCAGCCGCACGTCCCGGAAACCGGGGCGGCTGCCGACGGCGACGTAGGATCCGGGCCGCAGCTGCAGCTCCTGGGTGGTGAAGGTTCCGAGCTGCCCGACCCGGAAGATCGACACCTGCGTCGCGTTGTCGGAGACGAAGCGTACCGTGAGCGGCGTCGCCGCGCGCTTCAGGAGTCGCGAGAGCTCGTCCTTCCGGTCCTCGAGCCTCGGTCCGACGGCCGGCATGCGCGAGATGCGAAGCAGCAGGTCCGTGGCCTGCTGCATGGCCGCGGGCGCGGAGAGGGCATCCGGCGCCGCGATGTACGATTCGAGCTCCGCGTGCAGGGCGGCTCGCTCCCGCGAACGCGCGAGTCCTTCCTGCGCGAACTGCAGCAGCGCATCGATGTCGAGGATCTCCTCGTATGTCCGCACCGCCTCCTGCCAGCGCTCACCGGCCTCCAGCGCCGCCGCCTGGCTCTCCAGCCGGCGAATCGATGCGAGCCGCACCTCCTGCTCGACCTGCAGGAGGCCGTCGACTGCCTGCCGGGAATCCGGCTTCAGCGCCCGGGCGGCTTCGAATGCGGCGCGGGCCGTCGGGTAATTGGCGGCGGCCAGGGCGCTGAAGCCTTCCGTCATGCGCTGCTCGAAGGATCGCTGGCGGATCGCCGCTTCCACGCGCTCGAGGGCCGCCGCCGCGGGGTCCCAGCCCGCGTCCAGCTCCAGCGCCTTCTGGAACGCCGATTTCGCCGCCAGCAGCTCCAGGTCGTTTTCGAAGCGCAGGCCCTGGTCCGTCAGGCGCAGCACGTCCTCGAGATTGCGGGCGCGTTCAAGCCACTGCCGTGCCGCTACGTTGCCGGGGGTGATCGCGACCGCGAGGTCGAACAGGCGTACCGCGTCGGCGTGATTGCCCGCCTCGAACGCGGCCTCGCCGCCCTGCATCGCCTGCCGGAACTCGGCATCGATGCGGCCGAACAGCGGTTGCAGCAGCTCGAGCGCCTGCCGGTAGCGCTGGCCCGCGAGTGCGTAATCGCGCGCGAGATAAGCCTCGTCGCCGCTTTTGTACACCTCCCCGGCCCGCTGCCAGGCCGGACCGCCCCAGCGCTCGACGGCGCGCAGCCGGAGGCGCTCGAGATCGGACAAAAGGTCGCCCAGCGCATCGTCCGCCTCCGCCTTCAGCGCGGCGATCTCCGCCGGAGACGGCCCGACCGGCGCGGCGGGCCGTTCCCCTGCCGCCGGCACCGCTTCGTCGGCCACGGGTTGCGGCGGCGCCGCGGGGCCGCCGCCCGGCTCCAGGGCTTTCGGCAGCAGGTAAAACACGGCAATCATGACCGCCGCCAGCACGGCGAGGCCGCCGTACAGGACACGCACCGATACGCCGCGGCGGCCGCCGGTATCCGCCGCCACCGGCCGCGGTGCGGCGCGGCGAAACGGGGTCACCTGCTCCACCTGCTCCACGGATGCGAGGTCCGCGGCGCTGTCGTCCAACGCGGCTTCCGCGGGCCGCAGCCTGATCGGGCCGGGTTCGATACCGGCGTCTCGCAGACGTTGCGCTACGTCTTCCGCAGAGGGCCTGTCATCCGGCTCCGCCGCCAGCATCGCGGCCAGCAGGTCCTGCAGCGCCGCTGCCGGCGGCGTGCCTTCGCGGGGCAGGGGCCGCCGGCGCAGGTCCCCGGGATCCCCGGGCGGCGCGCCGAACAGGGTCTCGTGCAGGAGGACGCCAAGCGCATAGACGTCGTCCGCCGGAGCGGGCGCGGCGCCCGCGCGCCGCTGCGGGCTCATCGCCGCGGGCGTGCCGCCGGAGGCGGCGGCGGCGACGCCGAAGTCCACCAGGTAAGGTGCTCCCCTGCCGTCGAAGAGAATATTCGCGGCCTTGATATCCCCGTGCACGATGCCCTTGCCGTGCGCGTAGCGCAGCGCGTCCGCAATGAGGCCGAACGGCCGCAGCGCTTCGGCAACGGGCCGCCCGGCGAGCACGCCCGCATCCGGCCCGCCCAGGTATTGCTGGCTGTAGAAGGGCCCATCGTCGGCGTCGTGGTATTCGAACACGCGCACGATGTGCGGGTGCATCAGTCGGGTGCCGGTCCGCCATTCCCGGTGAAACAGCTCGCGGCCGCGCTCGCTCGCGGCGAGCTCCGGCCCGAGGAACTTGAGCGCGACCCTGGACGCCGACCGTCGGTCGCGCGCAAGCCAGACTTCCGACATCCCGCCGGAACCCAGCTTCTGAATCAGCGTATACCTGTCGGCGGCCTGGGCGCCTGCTTTGAGTACCCGCATCGTTGCCAGTTAGTCCACGGAGCCCGGGATTAGTTTACCGGCGATACGCCGATCCCGCCGCCGCGGCATCGCCCGCGATGCGGGCTCCTACTGCGCCGGGACAACCGGCTGGTTGCTGCCGGCCTGCGGGGCGCGCCTGTCGACGCCTACGTCCATGGTTCCGGCGAAGCCGGTTTCGACGCGGTAGATTTCCTTCAGGAGCTTGCGCCAGGTTTCGTACTGCGCCTCCGCGGTGCCGGTCAGCCGGCGGGTTTCGCCTTCGACCCGGACCACCAGCGGCGCCGCTTCCGCCCCGAACGACTCGGAGAGCTCCTTGATGTTCTCGCGATGGATGTTTGCCGACTGGCGCAGGTTCCAGGAGCTGATGATGGTGTTCACGCCGCGGTTGACGCCGACGTAGCGCGCCGCCGACTTGGCGCGTGCCGCCGAGCGGCTCGAGCTGCCGGTATCGATACTCATGGAGCCGGCCACGACTACCACGCCGAGCAGCGCGCGCAGGGTGGCCGCCCGTTTCACCTGGCGATAGTTGACGTTCTGTTCCCGCGAGGTCTCGCGCCAGGATTCGTAGGGAATCGCGATACCGTAATAGAAGTTGGCGTAGTGCTCGTTCAGGGTGTCGATAACGAGCTGATCGCGGGCACGAATTTGCCGCAGCCGCTCCGCCATCGGATCGTTTTCCGCCGGCAGGCGAACGAGCGAGATAACGCCGTCTTTATCGGTGCTGATGTAGTCGCCGAACACGGTCGGCGCCATGTCGGCGAAAAATTTCATCTCGGAAACCTGGCGAATCCGCCTGATCTCCTCCGGCGTCAGCGCCGCGGCATGCGCCCTCAGGTCATTCGCGATCTCGTTGAACACCTTCTGGTAGGGATCCGTGGACAGGTCGCGGTTATCGGCATAGGAGGTGATGCCGGTCTGCATCGTGTACGTCTTTTCGAACCAGTGAATGCCGCGGGCATCCTCGGCATTGACGCGCACCGTCACGAACTCGCCGTCCGACTGCTCGATCTTCCCCGTGAGCGTCACGTCGGTGAACACGTACCGCGATGGGATCACCCGTACCGCGCCCCAGAAGCCTGTGCCCTGCAACGTGGTCTTCAAATGATAGGGCAGGTAACGCGACTCCGCTTCCCGCACCTCCGGGTAGATACCGGAGTCGTCGGCATCGTTCTGTTCGGGAATCCCGGGATCGAAATTCATGATGCCGACATCGAGCAGCATGCTCTCGGCAATATCCAGCGACGCGACCTTGAGGGGCGTCTTCTCCGCTGTAATCACTTCGGAAACCGTGCAACCGGCGCATGCAAGAGTCAGCATCAGAAGGAGCGAAGTTTTCATGGCGATCTTCGATTTCTCCCGTTTCAGAACCTCAAGTGTCCAAACCTCCAGGTGGCCGTCCCTACAGTTTGTTGTAGTTACGGTATTCCTCCCACAGCCGCTCCCGCAGCACCGGGTCGTCCTCGGCCAGCGCCGCTTCGCGCAGCTGCCTGGCAACGATGTCCTCGCTCACCAGCTCGGGGATGTCCTCGGGCGTGCGCTTCGCGATTTCTTCCTCCGACATGCCCTGGATGGAAGGCGTCGCCGCCGCTTCGTCGGCCTGCGTGCGCGCAACCTCGCCGCCGCTGCCGCCGCCACCGCCGCCGGCGGCTTGCTTGCCGAGGCCGACACCGCCCCCGCCGCCGCCACCGCCGCCGAAGCCCTTGGTGTCGCGTCCCACCGTGGAGATTTCTTCCTGCTCGCCCGCCAGCACCCCGTCGAAATCGCCGACGGACTTGTCGAGCTGCTTTTCCAGTCGTGCCTTGCGTTGAGCCGGCGTTTCGCCCGGGTACTGGCCGACCCCGCCGGCACAATCGCCGGCACCTTCCATGCCGCCGACGCCGCCCGGAAGCTGTTCGCATGCCTCGCCCTGGCCGGCGGAGCCGCCCGCGCCGCCGCCCATCTGCGGCATATTGCCGCCGCCGATGCCGCGGACGCCGTCACCACTGCCGGCGATGCCGCCGCCGCCGCCGCCACCGCCGGACGCACCGCCGCCGGACGCACCGCCGCCGGACGAGCCGCCCGGCATACCGCCGCCGGACGTGCCGCC
>CAZSKQ010000031.1:0-18531 GCA_964607425.1 uncultured Woeseiaceae bacterium | reverse complement strand
CGGACGCACCGCCGCCGGACGAGCCGCCCGGCATACCGCCGCCGGACGTGCCGCCGCCGGACGAGCCGCCCGGCATACCGCCGCCGGACGTGCCGCCCGGCATACCGCCGCCGGACGAACCGCCCGGCATGCCGCCGCCGGACGAACCGCCCGGCATGCCGCCGCCGGAGGAGCCGCCCGGCATGCCGCCGCCGCCGGACGAGCCGCCCGGCATGCCGCCGCCGGACGAGCCACCCGGCATGCCGCCGCCGCCGGGTATCGAGACGCCGCCGCCGCCGGGGATGCCGGACGCGCCGCCGCTGATACCGCCGCTGCCCATGCTGACCGAGCAGCCGCCGATAGCAAGCGCCGCGGCCAGCCCGATCGCGAGCGAAGATAGCCGCCGGACCGCTGATTGTGCCTGGCTGTATGTATTCATGGACTTATTGCCTCGCGCGAGGTTGAGCGTCACCGGTAAGGGGCCGGCCCGCAACGAATGGCGGCCAGCGATCCCTGATTCGTGTTTTGATCGCCGCGACAACGCGTTAGTTCCACGCGTCATGCTTTAGCGGCTGCCACGCCCGGCGGCCAGATAATCACAACCTTAATACGCGGCCGGAGCGCTCGCAACTCATTCACCGGCCGCTTGACTTAATGTTGCGGGCCGTCATTGCGGGCTTTGCAGGCGCGTCCTGTTTTTGCGGAAGAGGATGACCGAGAGGTCGTCGGGCTTGCTCGGCTGCGTTCGCGCTTCGCCGGTCATGCGCCGGTTTGCCAGGCGCGTCAGCTTCTCGATGGCCGCAGCGAGCGGTCCCTTGCGCACGAGCTCCACGATTTCATCGATATGGATGTTGTCCGTCAGGCCGTCACTCGCGAGCAGCACGGTATCGCGCGGCATCAGTTCTACAGTGGCACCCATGTCGATGCGCATGTCGCTCGTGCCGAGGAAATTCGATACAAGATGGCGTTCCTCGTGGTGCAGGGCGGCGCGCTGGTCGAGGAAGCCGGCCTCGACGAGAAATCCGGTCGGCGAATGCGCGAGCGTCTGCGCTTTAAGCTTGCCGCGCTGGCCGACAATGATCGCCTCGGAATCGCCGATCTGGTAGGCGCGCGCGATGCACCCCTCGATGGTCACCACCGTCAGGGTGGTGGCGGAGCCGCCGCCCAGAGCCAATACGGCCTTGTTGGCTTCGTCGATGCCGTTCAGGATCGCCGTTCGCAGCAGCATGGTTTCCGACATCGCCACCTGCAGCGATGCCTCCAGCGACGTTACGGCGATACGAGAGGCCCGGCGCCCCATCGGCAGGCCGCCGGCGCCGTCGGCAACCACCAGCACCGCCGCATCCGGCCCGTAGGGGATCGCCGCCACCGTGTCCTCGTTCTCGGTCTCCTTGTCCGGCGAGCGGCAGGTATAGGCGACCAGGGTGCCGCCGCCTACCTCGATACTCAGCCGTTCCGGCAGGTCGGCGCCGTCCAGCATTACCATGCGGTCAACGGCAGCGCTCACCGAGCGCTCCCCGCGTCAGCGCTCGTCATTTGTGCCGCACCGGTTGGCGGCACCAGGCACAGAAGTTCCAGAAATCCCTGGCGATACCCCACTTGCACGCGTGACAGCTGTGCTTGCTGCCTTCCAGTTTCCACGGCTTCTTCACCTTCGTCCGGCACCACGGGCAATAACGCATGAACGGCATCAGCGGCTGGCGGCAGCGCGGATTTGCGCATTTCGTGACGTACCGCCGATCGCCGTAACGGCGATTCGTCTCCGGCTCGAAACCGGCGCCGTAGCACCAGGGGCAGTAATCCCAATCGCGCTTCACCCCCCGCTCGCAGCGCGGGCACTGGGTCGGCATGGCCGTCGACTGGCCGCGCGTCGGGTTCTCGACACCGCACCAGGGACAGGCCTGCATGCTCTCAGCCACCGGGCCCTCGCAGCGGCGGCATTCGTGGCGGGTGTCGAGCACCCGGCGAAACTGGCGCTGGAACTCCCGCCATTGCTGCTGCCGCCAGGACGGTGACGCATGCCTGGAGCGCCGCGCCAGCGTTCGCCTCGGTTTGCGGGCCCGGCTCTGCAGCCGCCGAAACGCCGAATACATCTGCATTGCATCGGCAAACCGTTCCGCGGGATCGAGCTGGATCGCGCGGCGCAGGAAATCGACGAACTCCGGACGGACCCGCGCGCTGACGCGCTCCTGGCCCGGCAGCGGCCACTCGAACGGCCATTCGGGCAGCTTGCCGGAAAACATCCGGTACAGGACCAGCCCGGCGGAAAATACGTCCGACTGGAACTTCGGCCGGCCCATCGCCTGCTCCGGCGCGATGTAGTCGATCGTTCCGGACCCCGAAGCCTTGAGCGTGCGCAGGCTGATCTTCGCGAAACCGAAGTCAGTGAGCTTCAGGACATTCTCCGGAAACAGGATGTAGTTTTCCGGCTTGACGTCGCAGTGAATGACATTGTGCGAGTGCGCGTAGGCGAGTCCGGCCAGCGCCTGGTCGGCGAGTTCCAGCGCGCGGCTGGTCGATATGCGGCGAAACAGCCGGTCGGCGAGCGATTCCTCGCCCAGTTCCATCGCGATGACGAAGTGATCGCCTATGTAGCTTGCGTTCTGGATGGACAGGATGTTCGGGTGCCTGAGCCGCGCCGCCACCTGCACCTCGCGCAGGAAATCCTCGTCGGTGACGTTGCGGCTGGGCTTCGGGATCTTCAGCGCAACGTGCGACTTGTGGATCGTATCGAAAGCCTTGTAGACGTCGGCGAGCGGTCCCGACGAGAGGCGCCCCAGAATGCGATATTTTCCAAGCTTCTGCCGGGCTCTGAGCAATGTAGGTTCTATCCTCTGATCGTCCCTGCGGCGGCGAAGATTGTACTGTAGGAGCGGGCACTGCGCGCGATACCCCGGCCGTCAAGATACCACCTGTCATGGACAGACCCGCGACGGCGGGCAGCGCGCGCGATGCGCGCTCCTACAGGACCTCGAACAGGCCCGCCGCACCCATGCCGCCGCCGACGCACATCGTGCAGACGACGAACTTGGCGCCGCGGCGCTTGCCCTCGATCAGGGCATGACTGACGAGGCGGGCGCCCGACATGCCGTAGGGGTGGCCGATCGAGATCGCGCCGCCGTTGACGTTCAAAAGCTCATCCGGGATTCCCAGGGTATCCCGGCAATAAAGGACCTGCACCGCGAAGGCCTCGTTCAGCTCCCAGAGCCCGATGTCATCCATCTTCAGGCCGCAGCGCTCGAGCAGCTTCGGCACCGCGAATACCGGGCCGATTCCCATTTCGTCCGGGCGGGTACCGGCGACAGCGATTGCGCGGTAGACGCCCAGCGGCTCGAGACCCTTCTTTTCGGCCAGCTTGCCGTCCATCAGCACGGCCGCCGAGGCGCCGTCGGAGAGCTGGCTGGCATTGCCGGCCGTGATGTGGCCGCCCTCGAACACGGGCTTTAAGCCGGCGAGGGCTTCCAGCGTCGTGCCCGGGCGGTTGCCCTCATCCTTTTCGAGGGTGACCTCGCGGAAGCTCACCTCGCCCGTCTGCTTGTCCTGCACCGCCTGCGTGGCGGTAACCGGTACGATTTCGTCATCGAACGCGCCGCGCTCCTGTGCCGCGGCCGTCCGCTGCTGGCTCTGCAGCGCGTATTCGTCCTGCCGTTCGCGCGTGATGCCGTAGCGCTTCGTCACGACCTCGGCGGTCTCGATCATGCTCATGTAGATGTCGGGTGCCGCGGCCAGCACGTTCGGATCGTCCGCGCGGTAGCGGTTGAAATGCTCGTTTTGCACGAGGCTGATCGACTCCAGGCCGCCGCCGATCACGATCGGCATGTTGTCTTCGAGGATCTGCTTGGCGGCGATTGCGATCGCCATCATGCCGGAAGAGCACTGGCGGTCGACGCTCATGCCGGCAACCGTCGCCGGCAGCCCCGCCGCGAGCAGCGCCTGGCGGGCGACGTTGCGGCCGCTCGAGCCCTGCTGCATGGCGCAGCCCATGACCACGTCGTCGACTTCGGCGGGGTCGATCCCGGCCCGCCGCACGGCCGCGCGGATCGCGTGCGATGCGAGAGTCGGGGCTTCGAGGTTGTTGAACGCGCCGCGGTACGCCTTGCCGATCGGCGTGCGCGCGGTGGAGACAATGACGGCTTCCTTCATTTGGCTGTGCTCCTACAGGTCGATACCGATCTCCGCGGCGGCCCTTTTCAGGAATTTTACCGTTTGCTCGCCGCCGGCCGAAAGCTCGCGCTGGCCTTCCGTGGAGGCGATGCGCTTCCAGGCCGCCGCGACGTGCTCGGCGTCGCGCTCCCCGGGCGCGAGGAACACACCGGGCGTCTCGCTGATGACGACGCGCGCGTAGACGCCGGCGCCGGCAGCGAGAATCTGCCGGGCAGGCGCGTCCTCGCTCGCGAGAAAAATTACCGCCGGCGTCACCGCTGCCGGCTCCAGGAGCGCCAGCACCTCCGGCGTCATCAGGTCTTCCGTCATGCGGGTCGCCGCGATGGGTGCGAGCGAATTGACCCTGATACCGTGCTTCTCGCCTTCGAGCGCCAGCGAATTCATGAAGCCGACCAGCGCCATCTTGGCCGCGCCGTAGTTGGTCTGCCCGAAGTTGCCGTAGAGACCGCTCGATGACGTCGTCATCACGATGCGGCCGTACCGGCGTTCACGCATCGGCTCCCATACCGCCTTCGTGCAGTTGACGGAGCCTTCGAGGTGTACGTCCATGACCGCCTGGAAATCGCAGAGATCCATTTTTGCAAACGTCTTGTCGCGCAGTATGCCGGCGTTGTTGACGAGAACGTCGACGCGGCCCCAGCGGTCGAGGGTCTCCGCGACCATGGCCTGGACCTCCTCGAAGCGGGCCACGTTGGCGCCATTGGCGATAGCCTTGCCTCCCTCGGCGGCGATCTGGCGCACGACCTCGTCGGCCGCGTCGCTGGAGGTGCCGGCGCCGTCGCGGGCGCTGCCGAGATCGTTGACCACCACGCGCGCGCCGCGGCGCGCGAACTCCAACGCGTGCGAGCGGCCGAGGCCCTGGCCGGCGCCCGTCACGATGACGACGCGCTCATCGAAGCGAATTGACATGCGATGGATGCGCCCGCTACTCCCGATGCAAACCGTTGCCGTCGAGCGTTACCAGGTCGATTTTGCCGAGCTCCAGGGCACGCACACCGTCTTCGATGCGCGACCAGTCGCCGACGACGACCCAGACCAGCCGCTGCGGATGCATGTACTGCCTGGCAGCGCCGGCGACCGCCGGCACGTCCAGTGCGCGGATGTGCTCGGGATAGGCGTCCCAGTAGTTCTCGTCGAGGCCGAAGCGCACGATCTCGCTGATCGAGCTCAGCACGGACGATGCCGTTTCCCATCGCCCGGGCAGGGTCAGGATGTTCTGATTCTTGACCCGCTGCACTTCCTCGGGCGTCGGCGGCTCGGCGGTCACGATCGCCTCCAGCTCCTTCTGGATCTCGGCCATGGATTCCGCGGCCTTGTCCGTCTGCACCGGCGCGTAGGCGAAGAAAGGCTGCGGCCCACTGGCATCGACGATCGAGCTGCGGGCGCCGTAGGACCAGTGCTTGTCCTCGCGCAGGTTCATGTTGAGCCTGGCGGTGAAGCTGCCGCCGAGCACCTCGTTCGCGGCCGCGAGGGGGAGCCTGTCGGGATTGTCGTAGGGCGGCATGACGTGGCCGGCGATGATCACCGCCTGCGCGGAGCCGGGGCGGTCGACCACGTGCACCGTGCTCGTCTCCGGCAGCCGGTCCGGGCCGATATTCTTGTGCGGCACCTCGGCCGGCTTCCAGCGGGCGAAGTATTTCTCCAGCAGCGGGCGAACTTCGGCCAGCGTCGTATCACCCACCACGATCATGGTGGCGTTGTTCGGCCGGAACCAGGTCTCGTGGAAGCGCACCAGGTCTGCGCGCGTCATCGATTCGACCGACGCCAGCGTGCCGGAGCCGGTGAACGGGATGGAATAGGCGTGGTCCGGGGCGTAGACGAGCTGCGGGAACAGCCGCAGCGCCATGGCGAACGGCTGGGCCAGCTCCTGCTGGATGCCCGCGATCTGCAGCGCCCGCAGGCGCTCCAGTTCCTCGGGCGGGAACGTCGGGTTCAGGACGATTTCGGCGTACAGCTCGAGGGATTCCTCGAGGTTCGCCTTGAGCGCGGAAAGCGAGGCAAAAGACGTGTCGAGGTTCGAGCCGAGATTGATCTCCGCGCCCAGCCGGGTGGCCGTGGCCGCGATCTCCAGCGCGTCCATGTGTTCCGTGCCTTCGTCCATCATGTCGAGCGCAAGGTTGGCGGCGCCCAGCGTGCCGTCCTTGTCGGCCGCATACCCGGCATCGACCAGCAGCGCGAATTCCACCACCGGCACCGCCCCGTGCGGCGCCACGATGACGTCGAGACCGTTTTCCAGCTCGATGCGCTCGAAGTCGGCGAAGCTCACTGCCGGAAACGCCTCCGGCATGGGCGGACCGTCGGCGCGGTCGACCTCGGTGTCCGCTGCCGCGAGCTGCGGGTACGGGTGCACTTCGAGCACGTAGGCGCCGTCCTGCAGCCACTGGCGGGCCGCGGCCAGCACGTCTTCCGCCCCCGCTTCGCGAATCGTGCGCAGGCTCTGTTGGTAGCCGTCGGGACTGCCGTAATAGACCTCGCTGGAGGCGAGCACATCCGACTTGCCGCCGAAGCCGCCGATACGCTCCACGCCGCGGATAAAGCCGGCGAACTGGCCGGTGCGCGCGCGCTCGAGCTCCGCGGGACTGAGGCCCTCGGCCAAAAGGTTCCGCATCTCGGCGTCCAGCATGCGTTCGACGTCGGCGAGGTCCTGGCCGGGGCTGGCATTCGCCGTCACGATGAACAGGCTGCCGAGCTCGCGGCCCCAGACGGAAGCGCCGACCCCGGTGGCGACCTGCTCGTCGTACACGAGCTTCTTGTAGAGACGCGAGTTCTTGCCGTTCGCGAGCACGTCGGCGAACAGCGAGAGGTAGTCGGCCGCGGGATCGGTCAGCTCCGGCACGTTCCAGACCTTGTAAACGCGGGCCTGCGGCACGCGGTCCTGCAGGACCTGGCGTTGCGTGCCCTCGCGCTTCGCGACCCAGGCAGTGTGACGTTCGATCGGCGGGCTGGGCGCGATGCCGCCGAAGTAATGCCTGACCTTCTCGAGTGCGGCTGCCGTCTCCACGTCGCCCGCGATCACGATGGTGGCGTTGTTCGGACCGTAGTACTGGTCGAACCATGCGTGCACGTCCTCGAGCGAGGCGGCGTCCAGGTCTTCCATCGAGCCGATGACGGTGTGGTTGTAGGGGTGACCTTCCGGGTAGGTATTCTCCTGGATGAGGTTGAACACCTCGCCATACGGCTGGTTCTCACCCTGGCGTTTCTCGTTCTGCACCACCCCGCGCTGCTCGTCGAGCCGCGCCTGGTCGACCGCGTTGTTCATGCAGCACATGCGATCCGATTCCATCCACAGCACCATGTCGAGCGCCGTCGCCGGCACGTTCTGGAAGTAGTTGGTGCGATCGGAATTGGTGGTGCCGTTCATCTCGGTGGCGCCCACCGCGTCGAACGGTTTGAAGTAGTCGTCGTTGTAGTGCTCGGAGCCATTGAACATCAGGTGCTCGAACAGGTGCGCGAAGCCGGTCTTCCCCGGGACTTCGTTTTTCGCGCCGACGTGATACCACACGTTGACGGCAACGATCGGCGCCTTGTGATCTTCGTGGATGACGACGGTCAGGCCGTTGTCGAGCACGAATTTTTCAAACGCAATCTCGGGAATCGGCAGCTCGTCGCGGGCGAATGCCGGACCGGCCGATACGGCGATAACGAGGGCAAATAACGCGGTGAAGTAGCGCACGGCGTGCTCCTGGTGAAAGGCAGCGAGGCGGGGAGGATACCGGCGAGAGGCCGGCAGAACAAACGGCGGCGCGGCGGCTCCCCTCAGGCTTTCGATCGAGGGTATCACGTCCGTGCTTGTTCAGCCGGTGGTGCGTACCCTCGCGACGGCGTTGCGCCAGCCGTCGTACAACGCCCTGCGGCGGCGTGCGCCCATCCGCGGCTCGAAGGTCGCATCCTGACGCCACAGGTCCTGCACGGCATCGAGGGAGTCGAACAGGCCGCTCTGCAGGCCCGCCAGCGCCGCGGCACCGGTCACCGTCGACTCGATATTTTGCGGCCGTTGCACGGTTACGCCGAGCATATCGGCGAGAAACTGCAGCAGCCATGCGTTTGCCGCCATGCCGCCGTCAACGCGGATCGCACTCGGTGAGATGCCGTCGCTTGCCATGGCCTCTACGAGGTCCTTTGCCTGGTAGGCAACGGCCTGCAGCGTTGCCGTTACGATCTCGGGGATGCCGCTGTCGCGGGTCAATCCCAGGATGGCGCCGCGCGCGTCCGGGTCCCACCACGGCGCACCGAGACCGGCGAAGGCCGGCACCACGTGAACGTGCCGGACGATTCCCGTCTGCGCGGCAATCTTCCCGGTTTCCGCCGCGGTTTCGACCAGGTGCAGGTCGTCGCGCAGCCATTTCACCGCCGAACCGGCCACGAAGATGCTGCCTTCGATCGCGTACGTCACTTCGTTGTCCAGCCGGTACGCGATCGTTGTCAGTAGCTTGTTACGCGAGGAGACCGGCTGCCTGCCGGTGTTGGTAATGACGAAGCAGCCGGTACCGAACGTCGCCTTCGTCAGCCCGGGGGCGAAGCCGGCTTGCCCGACGAGAGCGGCCTGCTGGTCGCCCGCGATACCGCGGATCGGGAGCGCCGTGCCGAGCACGGAGGCATCGGTGGTGCCGAACTCGGCGGCGCAGTCCTTTACCTCCGGGAGCAGCGAGGGGGGTATGTCGAGTATCCGCAAGAGTTCCTGGTCCCATTGCTGGGTGTGGATGTTGAAGAGCATGGTGCGGCTGGCATTGGTCGCGTCCGTCGCGTGCACGCGGCCGTTCGTCAGGCGCCAGGCGAGATACGTGTCGACGGTGCCGAAGGCGAGCCGGCCGGCGTTCGCATCCCGGCGAGCGCCGCCGACATGGTCGAGGATCCAGGCGAGCTTGGTCGCGGAAAAGTAGGGGTCGATGAGCAGTCCCGTCCTTTCCGTGACCGTCTGCTCGAGGCCGTCGTCCGCAAGCCGGCGGCAGCGCGCGGCGGTGCGGCGGTCCTGCCACACGATCGCCGGGTAGATGCAGCGGCCGCTGTCGCGGTCCCACACGAGCGTGGTCTCGCGCTGGTTGGTGATGCCGAGCCCGCGGATTTCACCCGGCGAGTTGCTTGCGGCGATCGCGCGCTTCGTGACGTCGAGCACCGTGGCCCAGATCGCCTCCGGATCGTGTTCTACCCATCCCGGTTGCGGATAGCTCTGTGCGAATTCCTGCTGGGCGCTTGTGACCGGCTGCAATCGGCGATCGAACACGACGGCGCGGCTGCTGCTCGTGCCCTGGTCGATGCCCAGCAGTTGGTCAGCCATTGCCCCGCCACAGCGAATACAGCGACTGCCGGATCTGCATGCAGGCGTCTTTCGGCAGCGGGGTGCGCGGCTGCGCGGCCGCGAGCTCCGCAAGCCCGCGCAGGATGGAATCCGGCCACGGGCTGACCCGGCGTGTCGCGAGATCCACGTGCAGGTTCATCCATTCGGCTGTCGCCGCGAGGTAGTGCTCGCCGGCGTGATACATGCGTTGGAACTGGTGCACGCGTTTTGCATCGTAGGCAAGAATTTGCGACTCGATTCGGTAGCGTTGGTCCGCCATCAGCTCGCGCCGATACCTGACATGCGATTCGACGGCGAACGTTGTGCCGCCGGTCTCGCGGATGTAGTCGTCCGTAATGCCGGCTCGCCCCAGCAGGTCGTCCACGGCCTGGTCGAATGCGAGCACGTAGAAGGCCACATTCATGTGGCCGTTGATGTCGATCCACTCGCGGCGAACGACACCTTCGTGTATGGCGAAACCGTCCCGGCTCGCATTGCTCACGTTCAGTCCGTCGCCAGCTCGGGGCGGTCGCGGAAGTAATCGAGCGCCCCGGGGTTCGCGAGCGCGTCCGTGTTCTCTACCGGGCGGCCCTGCACGACCGCACGCACCGCGAGTTCCACGATCTTGCCGCTGATGGTGCGCGGGATTTCGGGCACGGCGAGGATCTTCGCCGGCACGTGGCGCGGCGTCGTGTTATCGCGGATGACCTTGCGGATCCGGGCTCGCAGCTCGTCATTGAGAGTGAGCCCGGGGCGCAGCACCACGAACAGCACGACCCGCACGTCGCCTTCCCAGTCCTGGCCGACGGCGATGCTTTCCAGTACCTCGTCGAGTTTCTCGACCTGGCGGTAGATTTCCGACGTGCCGATGCGCACGCCGCCGGGATTCAGGATCGCGTCCGAGCGGCCGTGCACCACCATGCCGCCGCTGGCGGTGATCTCCGCATAGTCGCCGTGCGCCCACACACCTGGAAAGCGCTCGAAGTAGGCGGCGCGGTACTTCACGTTGTCCGGGTCGTTCCAGAAACCGACCGGCATGGACGGGAACGCCCGCGTGCAGACGAGCTCGCCGGGCTCACCGGTTACGGGTTCGCCGCCCTCGTTGTAGATTGCCACCGCCATGCCGAGGCCCCGGCACTGCAGCTCGCCGCGGCGCACCGGCAGCACGGGGTTGCCGAGCGCGAAGCAGCTGATGATGTCGGTGCCGCCGGTGATCGAAGAGAGCTGCACGTCGTCCGCGATGGCATCGTAGACGAAATCGAAGCTGGCCGGCGCGAGGGGGGAGCCCGTCGAGAGGACGGTCTTCAGCGCGGGCAGTGCGAACTCTTCCTTCGGTCGTACGCCGGCTTTTTCCAGTGCCGACAAATACTTGGCACTGGTACCGAAGATCGAGATCCCCTCTTCTCCGGCAATGCGCCACAGGATGCGGCCATCCTCCGCGAACGGCGCGCCGTCATAGAGGATCAGGGTCGCGCCGGAAGCGAGCCCGCTCGCGAGCCAGTTCCACATCATCCAGCCGCAGGTGGTGAAGTAGAACAAGCGCTCGCCCTCGCCGACGCCGCTGTGCAGGCGGTGCTCCTTCAGGTGCTGGACGAGCGTGCCGCCCGCGCCGTGCACGATGCACTTCGGCACGCCGGTGGTCCCGGAGGAGTACATGATGTAGAGCGGGTGATCGAAAGGGAGCGACGTGAATTGAAGATCGGCATCGGGTTTCCTGAAATCGTCCCACAGGGTCGCGTCCAGCGCTTCCGGCAGGTCAATCCCGTCGCCCGTGAAGGGAACGACGACGGTGTGGGCAATGCTCCCTATCTGCCCGACCACGCCCGCGACCGCACCCAGCGAGTCCAGCCGCTTGCCGTTATAGAAGTAACCGTCGGCGCAGAAGAGCACCTTGGGCTCGATCTGGCCGAAGCGATCGACGACGCCGCTGATACCGAAGTCCGGCGAACACGATGACCAGATCGCGCCGATGGAGGAAGTCGCGAGCATTGCGACGATCGCTTCCGGACAGTTCGGCAGGAAACCCGCGACGCGGTCGCCTTTTTGTACGCCGCGATCGCGGAGCGCCGCGGCGATACCGGACACCTCGCGCCGCAGCTCATCGCGCGACAGCTCGCGCCGCGCGCCGTTCTCGCCGCGGAAGATGAGTGCGGGCTGGTCGCCTGCGCGTACGAGGAGATGCTCGGCGAAATTCAGCTCGCCGCCGCGAAACCATGCGGCGGTCGTCATGTCACCGGGCTGGTGCAGCACATCTGCGGCCTGCCGCGTGAAACGCACGCCGCAGAAATCCACGAGCGCCTGCCAGAAGGCCGCGGGCTCATCGATGGACCACTGGTAGAGCTGCCCGTAGTCCTCGATGGCCCGTTCCGCCATAAAGCGGTACATCGCCGATTGTGCCCGCCGCTCTTCACTCGGCTGCCAGATAATGGGATTGTCGGTCACGTCTGTTTTATCATGCTGGTTCGTTGAGCAAACGATTATCGCAACAATCCCGTTGCTCTGCATTGGACGCCGCATTGGGAAAGGTTCGAAACGCGACCCGTGAGATGCGGGCGGTGCACATTGCGCGCCCGGGGGGCCCGGAAGTGCTCCAGCCGGTCACGCTGCCCGTGCCCGAGCCGCGCGCCGGCGAGCTCCTCGTGAAAGTCGCCGCGGCCGGCGTCAACCGGCCCGACATTTTTCAACGGCTCGGCAAATACCCGCTGCCGCCCGGTGCCGATCCGCTGCCGGGTCTCGAGGTCGCGGGCGAAGTGGCGGCGCTCGGTGAAGGCAGCACCCGATTCGGCGTCGGCGACCGGGTCATGGCGCTCACCCACGGTGGCGGCTACGCGGAGTACTGCCGCGTGCACGAATCGCACTGCCTGCCGGTGCCGGAGCGTTTTTCCTTCGCGCAGGCGGCCGCGGTGCCGGAAACGTTTTTCACGGTGCACTACAACGTCTTCATGCGCGCGGGGCTCGCGGCCGGCGAGACGCTGCTCGTGCACGGCGGCTCCAGCGGCATCGGCACCACAGCCATCCAGCTCGCAGTGGCAAACGGTGTGCAGGTGGTGACGACCGCCGGCAGCAATGAGAAGCGCCGCTTTTGCGAGCAGCTGGGCGCGGCGCATGCGCTCGATTACCGGGAAGGCGACTGGGCGCGCGTGCTTCGGGAGCGTCTCGGCGGCCGCGGCGTGGACGTCGTGCTGGACATGGTGGGGGGATCGTACATGCAGAAGAACATAGATCTCCTGGAGCGGGACGGCCGCTACGTGATCATCGCCTTCCTGCAGGGATCGACGGCCGAGCTGAACCTGCGCGCGTTGCTTGCCAAGCGGCTGACGATCACCGGGTCGCTGCTGCGCCCACAGACGATCGAGGAGAAATCGGCGATCCGCGAGAGCCTCGAGCAGCACGTCCTGCCATTGCTCGAGGCCGGCACCGTTGCCCCGGTAATCGACTCGACGTTCCCATTGGCCGAAGCCGCCAAAGCCCACGCACGAATGGAATCCAGCCGCCACATCGGCAAGATAGTGCTTGGCGTCGGACCAAGCTAAACGGATCGACGACCCCCCTCCTGGATCAGGCGGCGGGCCTGGGCGTCGGCTATGGCGTTGGTGGGGCGGCCGGTGGCGGCGGCTTCCTCGAAGATGCGGGTGAGGCGGGGGGCGATGGCTTCGATCCTGGGAATGACCTGCTCATCCGTGGCGGTGCCGAAGTACTCGGCGGCGACGTTGATGATGCCGCCGGCGTTGATAACGTAGTCGGGGGCGTAGAGGATGCCGGCATCGGCGAGGCGCTGGCCGTCCGCGGCGGTCTCGAGCTGGTTGTTGGCCGAGCCCGCGACGATGGCGGTGCGAAGCTTCGGGATCGAGCGCTCGTTCAGGATAGCACCCAGCGCGCAGGGCGCCACGACGTCGACTTCCTGGAACAGGATCTGGTCGAGCGCCACGGCTTTTGCACCGAATTCCTCCCGGGCTGCCGCGACCCGCTGCTCGTCGATATCGGCCACGATCAGCCTGGCGCCGGCCTCAGCCAGGTATCGGCAGAGGCTGTAGCCCACATTGCCAATGCCCTGCACCGCCACCCTCAGGCCTTCCAGGTCGTCGCGCGACAGCTTGAACCGGACCGCGGCCTCGATCCCCTTGAAGATGCCCCAGGCGGTTTTCGGGGACGGGTCGCCGCCCGCCTGCCCAGCCTTCTGCGGCAGGCCCGTGACGTAGCGCGTGCGCCGCGCGATCGTCTCCATGATACCGACCGACATGCCGACATCTTCCGCGGTGATATAGCTGCCGCCGAGCTGCTCCACAAACTCCCCGTACTTCTCGAACAGTGCATCACCAGGCTTAAACTCCGCGGTCTTCAGGATCACCGCCTTGCCGCCGCCGAACGCGAGATTGGCCATCGCATTCTTGTAACTCATGCCTTGGGACAGGCGCAGCACATCGTGCACTGCCGCGTCGACGGATTCGTAGCGCCACAACCGGCAGCCGCCCGCGGCCGGTCCGAGCGCGGTCGAGTGGATCGCGATGATCGCGCTCAGGCCCGTCGCCGCGTCCCTGCAGAAAAGCACGCGCTCGTGATCGTCGAATGCGGAATCGTCAAAAACTGCCATCGGATAGTCCTCGTCTGCCGGGCGGGCCGTAACGCAAGGTCCGTCGTGAACAGCTGTCCTGGAGGGAATCAGCAGGATTCGATGTCCTGCAGCGGATGCGGAAACATGTCCGACTCGTCCTCACCTTCGCGGGGGGCGAGGCACCGGAAGTCCTTTTCCACGAGTATCGCGAGCTCTTCACGGCCGTCGAGCGGCTGCGCGCCCTCGATGGACACCTGTTCCGAGCCGGCCCATTGCTCGACGGCCGCCGACGGCAGCTGGACCACGAGGCGCCCGCTGTCGAATCGGGCCGCGGCCGCGGCCGCCTCCCGCGAGGCTTCAAGGGTGTACTCGAGGCGTGAGCCGCCCGGAAAAGCCGTGGTCGCGCTCACCCGGCCGTCCCGCTGCATCTGCTCGACCTCGCCGCGCGTCAGCCGGAGGCGAACGGAATTATCCTGGATACGTAGTTTCAAGGGGTTCCCTATCGCGTGAGGTAAAAATGACAGGCGCAAGGACAACCACGCAACACCTGATAGTACATCGCGCCGTTGTGGCGGCATGCCGTCGCGCGAACCTAGAGGCCGCACGAACCGTTCCCCCCGCCTGCCGGATCGATCGGTTGCTCTTGTTGTAGCCGATCGCTCCGTGTATGTCTCGCTTACTCGGCGATGACGTTTTCTGCCTGTGGCCCTTTCTGGCCCTGGGTCACCTCCATCGTGACCTTCTGGCCTTCTTTCAGGGACTTGAAGCCTTCCATCTGGATCGAACTGTGATGGACGAACACGTCCTGTCCACCCTCACGCTCGATGAAGCCAAACCCTTTGTCGTCATTGAACCACTTGACGGTTCCGCTCACTCTTTCGGCCATAACATCCTCACTGTATAACCGCCGCCCGAAAGGCGGCGTCACGCGTGCACCGCTAGAGGCGGCGCACGCCACAGTTTACCCGCATTCCGGGCCCGGAGTGCGATATTTGGGCGCAAAAACCGCAAAAAAACACGGCCCGCGGTGCCTCCGCGGCCCGGATCAGGGGGTGTCGCGGAGAACTCCGCGCCGGATCTGGTCCTGCTCCAGGGACTCGAACAGCGCCTTGAAATTGCCCTCGCCGAAGCCCTCGTTGCCCTTGCGCTGGATGATCTCGAAGAAGATCGGGCCAATTACATTCTTCGTGAAGATCTGCAGCAGGAGACCTTCGTTCTTCGCCGGCGCCCCGTCGATCAGGATGCGCCGCTTGCGCAGCTCCTCTACCGGTTCGCCGTGCCCCGGGATACGCTCGTCGACCATGTCGTAGTAGGTGTCGTTCGTGTCCTGCAGCTCGACGCCCCTCGCGTTCAGCCGGTCGACGGTCTCGTAGATATTGTCCGTTCCCAGCGCAATGTGTTGAATTCCCTCGCCTTTGTAGTCGCGCAAGTATTCTTCGATCTGGCTCTTGTCATCCTGGCTTTCGTTCAGCGGGATGCGGATTTTGCCGCAGGGACTGGTCATCGCCTTCGAGAACAGGCCGGTGTGCTTGCCCTCGATGTCGAAGTAGCGAATCTCACGAAAGTTGAACAGCTTCTCGTAGAACTCCGCCCATACCTGCATCTGCCCCTGGTGCACGTTGTGCGTCAGGTGATCGATGTAGGTCAGCCCGGTATCCAGGGCCTGCGCCTGTTCCTGCCAGCCCGGCTCGAAGCGGAAATCGATGTCGTAGATGGAATCCTCGCCGTAGCGATCCACGAGATAGAGCCTGCTCCCGCCGATCCCCTCGATCGCGGGGATATTGAGCTCCATCGGCCCCGGATCGCCCGGTACGGCGGTGGCGCCCAGGTCGACCGCGCGGTTCAGGCCGTAGTTGGCGTCCCTGACGCGGAAGGCCATCGCACAGGCGCAGGGGCCGTGCCGGCGCGCGAACTCCTGCGCGAAGCTGTCGGGTTCGGCGTTAACGATGAAATTGATGTCGCGCTGCTTGTGCAGCGTCACATCCTTGGAGCGATGATGCGCGACGGCCGGCAGGCCCATGCGCGAGAACAACTCGCGGAGCATTTTTGGGTCCGGCGCGGCGTATTCCACGAACTCGAAGCCGTCCGTGCCCATGGGATTCCGCGGCTCGGGTTCGCCGCCTGTCCTCGCTGTCCTCGTGGTAACCATCGTCCTGTTTCCTGCTGGATGCCGGTTGCAATGGTAGCGCAGGGACGGCGGGTTTTCCCGGCGGCCGGCGTATGTGGGGTCAGGCTCGGCGCGCCAGCTTCGAGGAGCGGAGCTCCGCGGTCGTGCGGCAGCCCATGAGCAGCATGTTGCGTTCCAGTTCCTGGTGCAGGCAGGTCATTGCGCGGCGCACGCCGGCCCGTCCGGCGGCGGCCAGGGCATACAGGTACATGCGCCCGCCGGAACAGGCCGTCGCGCCCAAAGCCAGCGCCTTCAGCACGTGCGTGCCTCGCCGGATGCCGCCATCGACGATGATCTCGATCTGCCCGCCCACGGCGTCGACGATCGCAGGCAGCTGGTCGAACGGCGCGCGCGCGCCGTCGAGCTGCCGGCCACCGTGGTTCGACAGCATGATCGCAGTGGCGCCGACGTCCACCGCCCGCCGTGCATCGTCGACCGACATGATGCCTTTCAACGCGAACGGGCCGCCCCACTCCTCGATCATCTTCGCGGCGTCGTCCCAGTCGATCGAGCGCTTCATCTGCGTGTGGATGTAAGACGCAACGGAGGACGAGACACTGGAACCCTGCTCGACGTAAGCCGACACGTTCGGCAGGTCGAAGCGCTCGCCCGCCAGGTAGCCGAGCGTCCAGCGCGGGTGTGCGAGAAAGCTCAGGATACTCTTCGGCGTCAGTTTCGGCGGCGTCGTCATACCGGTGACGATGTCGCGCTCCCGGTTGCCCGCCACGATCGTGTCGACCGTCAGCGCCAGCGCATCGAAACGCGCGGCCTTGCAGCGCGCGATCAGGTCCGACGTCAGCCCTGGATCGTTGTGCACGTAGATCTGGAACAGCTTCGGCGCGTCGTTCAGGGCTCCCAGCTCCTCGATACTGCAGGTGCCGATCGTGGACACACCGAACATGGTGCCGAATTCGTGCGCGACCGCGGCTATCGCCCGCTCGCCCTCGGGATGGAAAAGGCGCTGCATGGCCGTTGGCGAGAAGAACAGCGGCATGGCGAGCTCCCGTCCGAGCACGCGCGTGGTGAGGTCGACACCGTCGATCCCCGTCAGCACATTGGGCACGAGATCGTAGTCCTCGAACGCCTCCGTGTTGCGCCGCATCGTCCATTCGTCGTCGGCACCGCCGTCGATATAGTGGAAAATCGGCGCGGGCAATCGCGCCTGGGCCAGCCGACGGAAATCGGCCGTCCTGCAGCATTGTTCCAAACGCACGCTTCGCATCCCCGGTTATGTATCGCCGCTGAGACTAGCACGACCAGGCCAGTCTGCTAACATGCGCGCGGGCACAACGGGTCCCGTGAACACAATGAACGACTCATCGCTCCAAAACGACCGCAAAGTCGCGCGCTGGCTTTTGTCGCTCTGCGGACTGGTATTCGCGATGGTTCTCCTCGGCGGTGTCACCCGCCTGACCGGCTCCGGGCTCTCGATGGTGGACTGGCGGCCTATCATGGGCACCCTGCCGCCGCTAAGCGCGGACGACTGGGAACGAGCCTTCGAGCTGTACCGGCAATCGCCCGAGTTCCGGCTCGTGAACCCGGGCATGGATGTCGCGGGCTTCAAGGGCATCTTCTGGCTGGAGTACCTGCACCGCCTGCTGGGGCGCCTCATCGGTCTCGCGTTCGCCCTGCCCTTTCTGTGGTTCGTATGGAAAGGTTACATCAGGAAGCGCGAGTGGCCGAAGTATGCGCTGATGTTCGTGCTCGGCGGCCTGCAGGGGGTGCTCGGCTGGTACATGGTGAAGAGCGGGCTGGTAGATAACCCGCGCGTCAGCCAGTATCGCCTGGCGGCACACCTCGTGGCCGCAATTGCGATCTACGCCTACATGTTGTGGGTAGCGCTCTCACTGCTGCGGCGGGGGCGCGAAACAACCCGACACCCCTGGTTCGGGCGGACGCTGGCGCTCACTGCGCTGGTGTCGCTCACCGTGATCTCCGGCGCGTTTGTCGCCGGACTGGACGCGGGCCTCGTTTTCAACACATTCCCCAAAATGGGTGAATACTGGATTCCGCCCGGAGCATTCGCCCTCGACCCATGGTGGCTGAACCTGTTCGAGAACATTGCGACGGTGCAATTCGACCACCGCGTGCTGGCCATCACTACATTTCTCGCCATCGTCGTTTACTGGTGGTTCGCGCGCCGGACGCCGATGCCGCGCCCGCTGCGGCGCGGGGCAAACGCGCTGCTGCACGTCGCTGTATTGCAGGTGGCGCTCGGCATTTCGACGCTGCTGCTGATGGTGCCGACGGTCCTCGGCGCGGCGCACCAGGCAACGGCGCTGCTGCTCTTGACCGTGGTGCTGTACCTGTGCCACGGCTTCCTGCACGCGGACGCCACGTAGGAGCCCGCCATGCGGGCGACTAGACCGGGCTAAAGGCGCGTCAGGGTTTCAG
>CAZSKQ010000030.1:0-32470 GCA_964607425.1 uncultured Woeseiaceae bacterium | reverse complement strand
TGCCGGGGTCATGACGCGCGTCGAAGAGGTTCTCGACGTTGAAGGTCATGAGGGTAACGGAGGGCGCCGGCTCGCTGTGCTCGGCGGCCGGGCACGCGGCGGCAAGAAAGCCAAGGAGCACAAGAACGCACCTGCAGGAGCGCGCGTCGCGCGCGATGCCACGAATGGCGGGTGTGGCATCACGTGCAATGCGCGCTCCTGCATTGCGGTCTGCCGGCGACAGCGGATTGCCGTGCGCCGGCAACGCCGGATTGCCGGTCGCCCGCATGGCGGGCTCCTACAACGCGCCGAAGTTCATCTGGAAGTTGATGCCGAAAATCCGTGGCTCATTGACGAAGCCGGTGAGGTTGTTGAAGTCGATGCCGCCCTTCAGGTTTTCCTCGTCCGTCAGGTTGCGCGCGAACACCGAGAGCTCCCACTGGCCGTCGTTGGCGATGTAGCCGGCCCGCAGGCCCACCTCGTAGATGTTGCCCGTGTGGAACTCCGCCGATTCGTACAGGAAGAAGTTCGTATCCCCCTGCTGCACGTAATCCGCGAACACATAGAGCTGGTCGTTGTGATTGACGGGCACGGAATAGCGTGCCGTCGCGCTGATCATGTGCTCCGGCGCCTGCGGGAACGGATTGCCGTCGAGCAGGGCAAAGCCCTCCGCGTCGATCGGGTCGAGCACGGTGCACTGCGCGCAGACGGCGGTGCGGAGAGTCGGGTCGTCGATCTCCGTGTCGTTCCAGCTACCGCCGAAAGTCACGACGAAGTTGTCGGTCAGCACGATCTCGGCGTCGAGGTCGATGCCCTTGCCGACACCTTTATCCGCGTTCACCAGCACGTTCGAGTTGGTGTTGCCGCCGATGGCGGACAGCTGCATGTCGTCGATCGTGTAGTAGTAGACGGCGCCGTTCAGCCGCACGCGGTCGCCCGCGAGCAGCGATTTGAAGCCGATCTCCGTCGACAGGATGGTCTCGGAATTCGCCACCGAAAACGGGTTCGCATCGAAGAACGCGATATTGCGGCCCTGGATGGACGGTGCCCGGAAGCCGCTCGCCACGCGCCCGTAGACGTTCCAGCCGTCGTTCAGCGCGTACATCAGGCTCAGGTCCCAGCTCACCTGCTCGTCCGAGACGTTCACGGGCGGCTGCGGGTTCGGCGTCTCCGGCGTCGTCATGTCCTTGTCGTCGTCCGTGTACCGCGCGCCGGCGGTCAGCGTCATGTTGTCGGTGAGGTCGTAGGCCACCTGCCCGAAAACGGCCCAGGCGGTGTTCTCGTGCCGCACCGTCGTCGGCTCCACGAAGAACGGGAACGTCTGCACCGAAAAGTCGGAATCGAACCAGAACACGCCGGCTTGCCAGAACATCCGGTCGCTGGCCTCGGACGCCAGCCGGAACTCCTGCGTGATCTGCTCCAGGTCGTCGAGACCGTCCTGCGTCTCCGACGGAAAGAGGATCAGCCCCGGCCCCGTGGGCGGGAATCCCACCGACCCGAAGCCGCCGTCGATGTCACCGAGGCTCCGGTTCTCCACCGTTTCGTAGGCGCTGATCGAGGTCAGCACCATCTCGTTACCGAAATCCCAGTCGAGCTTCAGCGAGCCGCCGAATGCGTTCGCTTCCTGCGGGTTGTTGTCGCCGCCGTCGAAGAACACCCGGTCGCGGTCGAAGTTTTCGTTCAGCTCGTTGCTGCCGGGGCTCAGCACGTTGGCGCGGAAAACCGAGGCTGTGCCGCTGGAAAGGTCGCGCCCGTGGAGGTTCAGCAGCGCACTGAAGGAGTCGCTCGGCAAGGCCTGCAGTTGCAGCCGGAAGGCGTTTTCGCTGAAACCGCCCATCGCGTCGGACTCGCCCGTGAACCCGTTGTCGATCCAGTCCTCGCGGTTCTGGCTCAGTATCGACAGGCGGCCGAGCAGGGTCTTGCTCTCGTTCAGGCTGCCGCTGAGCGCTCCCTCGACGTTCTTGGTGCCGTAGCTGCCGATGGTGGCGGAAACGTAGCCCTCGAGATCCTCGGTCGGTTTGCGCGAATCGAACTTGATGATGCCCGCTGGCGTATTGCGGCCGAACAAGGAGCCCTGCGGACCGCGCAGCACTTCAACGCGCTCGATGTCGAAAATCGGGAAGCTCTTGAGAATCACGTTTTCCTGCACGACCTCGTCGAAGATGATCGACACGGACTGCGAAGCGGCCAGGTCGAAATCGGAGTTACCGAGGCCGCGCATGTAGAAGCGCGGCGCCAGCCGGCCGTTCGACGATTCCGCGTACAGGCTCGGCACGCGCGCGGCCAGGGCCCGGATGTCTTCTCCGCCGTTGGTGAAGACATTGACGCGCTCGCCGCCGACCGCGGTCACCGAGATCGGCACATCCTGGATGTTCTCCGCGCGGCGCTGCGCGGTGACGACGATTTCCTCGAGGATCGCATTCTGTTGCGCAAAGGCGTCGGACAGGCCGAGCGACGTTCCGAGGACGGCGGCAAGACCCAGCAAGCGACCGAAGCCGGTCCACGAGCCAGACGCGGAAGAATTGTTGCAATGCATTGTTTCTGCTCCCCAGGGTGAGACGCGAAGTATAGCGCGCCAGTGGCGTGTGATAGTGGAATCCGGGCTGCCTCACCCGGTTTGGCGGCGCCCGGTTTGGCCCTCACTCACCGTTGCTCGCTACTGTCGAGGCCTTCGTAACACCGGGGTGTGAACCGGGGCAGGCAGATGCACTGCAGGAGGAGGTCGGCCTGCCCGGTGTTCGTGATCCGCTGCGAGACGCCCTTCGGGATTGCCACCACGTCACCGGCGCCCACGGCAAACGGCTCTTCTCCTCCCACTTCCATTGCCCCGGTTCCCGACTCGATCACGTACCACTCGGCAACGGACAGCCGGTGCAGCTCCGTCGTCACCCCCGGCAGCACCCGGCAGCGCGCCAGCGACACGGCCGGCGCGGCCGGGTCGTTCAGGAGCTCGGTCACCCAGACCCGCTCGCGGGTATAAAACTCGTCCCGGTACTTCCCGTTCCGTATCAGCACGCCATGCACCCCGTCGCAGCCCGTCACCGCGGCTTGCCAGGCATTCTGCCTGCCCGGCGCAGGCCGGGACCAGCCCCTTCAGGCGCATGGCGCGCCCCCGTGCCCCACCCCCGGGTCTTCCGCGCCCTCGCGGCCCTCAATGGCGGACCCCAAACCGGGCTGGTGAGTTAAACTGCGGGGCAATGGGCGCCAAGCATATAAATGCCGGCCCCGGCGACTTCGCCGAGACCGTCCTGATGCCGGGAGACCCCCTGCGGGCGCGGTATATCGCCGAATACTTCATCGACGGCGCGCGGCGCGTGACGGACGTGCGCAACATGTGGGGCTTCACTGGCGAGTACCAGGGCATGCCGGTATCCGTGATGGCGCACGGCATGGGCATCCCGTCGGCCTCCATCTACTGCACCGAGCTGATCCGGGATTATGGAGTGAAAAGGGTGATCCGGGTCGGAAGCTGCGGCACGACGCACCCCAAGGTGCGGCTCCGGGACGTGGTGATTGCGATGGGGGCCTCGACGGATTCCGGGGTCAACCGGGTGCGTTTCGGCGGCTACGATTACGCGGCGCTCGCCACCTTCGGGCTGGTGCGAAACGCAGTGCAAGCCGCGGAGGATCACGGGGTGCGATACCACGTCGGTAACATATTCTCCGCCGACCTTTTCTATACGCCCGACACCGCGATGTTCGATACGCTGGCGAAGTACGATGTCCTCGGGGTGGAAATGGAGGCCGCGGGCATCTACCCGATCGCCGCCGAGCTCGGAGCCCAGGCGCTGGCGATTTGCACGGTGAGCGACGACATTCCCTCGGGCGAGGCCCTGTCCATCGAGGACCGGCAGGGCTCCTTCGACGACATGATCCGGGTGGCGCTGGAAACGGTGCGCCTCAGCGGGCCCGTATGACCGCTCCCAACCTGTCCAGCCTGTCCGCGGTGCGCCGCACGGCGCGGCTGCCCGACCTGGCCCGTGTCACACGCGTCGACGAGGTCGGGATCAACGAGCGGGTTGCGCGCTTCCAGAGCCGCAGTATCAAGAGCGAATCGAAAGTACAGGCGCTGAAGACGGTGCTCTCGATGATCGACCTGACGACCCTGGAGGGCCAGGACACTCCCGGCAAGGTGCGCCAGCTCTGCCAGAAGGCGATGCACCTGCACGCCAGGCGTCCCGGGCTGCCGCACGTGGCGGCGGTCTGCGTGTACCCGACGCTGGTCGGCGTGGCGAAAAAAGCCCTCGGCGGCTCGGGCATCAGGGTCGCGTCGGTGGCCACCGGCTTCCCGAGCGGCCTCGCGCCGCGGCAGGTCAAGCTCGAAGAGACGAAGCTCGCAGTCGCCGAGGGAGCGGACGAGATCGACATGGTGCTCTCCCGGGGTGCCTTCCTGCAGGGCGACTACGGCTTCGTGTTCGACGAGATCATGGCCATCAGGGAAGCCTGCGGCGAGGCGCACCTCAAGGTAATCCTGGAAACGGGCGAGCTCGGGACGCTCGATCGGGTGCGCCGCGCGAGCGTGCTTGCGATGCACGCCGGCGCCGATTTCATCAAGACCTCGACCGGCAAGATCCAGCCCGCGGCCACCCTGCCGGTGACCCTGGTGATGCTGCAGGCCATCCGCGACTATTATTATGAGACCGGGCGGGCGGTCGGCATGAAGCCCGCCGGGGGTATTTCGAATGCCAAGCTCGCCGTGCACTACCTCGTGATGCTGCAGGAGACCCTGGGCAACGGCTGGATGACACCCGAGCGCTTCCGCTTCGGTGCGAGCTCGCTCGCCAACGACGTGCTGATGCAGATCGAGAAGCAACTGACCGGCCGCTACCAGTCGCCCGACTATTTCTCCCATGACTGAGCCGCGGATCAACGGACCTGCAGGAGCGCGCACCGCGCGCGATACCAGGGCCGCCGGGTGGGGCGCCACGGGCGCCGTGGCATCGCGCGCGGTGCGCGCTCCTGCAGGGCGATCGCGATGGTGAAGACGATGGAAAATCCCGTTCGGGCCAACGAGCTCGCGTTCGCCGGCGGCTGGAGCTATTCGCCGGCACCGGAAAGCATTGAACACATCCGCATCGACGCGCGCTACGGGCTTTTCATCGGCGGCGAGTTCATCGATCCGGTGGAGGGTGGCTTCGTCCCCTCGATCAACCCCGCCACCGAGGAGCCGCTGGCCGAGGTGGCGGTAGCGACGGCGGCGGACGTCGACGCCGCGGTGCAGGCGGCGCGGCGCGCCTTCGAAGGTCCCTGGTCGGCCATGAAGCCGCTGGAGCGCGGCAAATACGTGTACCGTCTCGCGCGCATCCTGCAGGAACGCGCGCGCGAGTTCGCGGTCATCGAATCGCTGGACGGGGGCAAGCCGATCCGCGAATCGCGCGACATCGACATTCCCCTGGCGGCCGCACACTTCTTTTATTACGCAGGCTGGGCGGACAAGCTGGGCTATGCATTCCCCGGGCGACGGGCGGCGCCGCTGGGCGTGGCGGGACAGGTGATCCCCTGGAATTTCCCGCTGCTCATGCTGGCGTGGAAAATCGCACCGGCGATCGCCTGCGGGAACACGGTCGTCCTGAAGCCCGCCGAAACCACGCCCCTGACCGCGCTCAAGTTCGCCGAGGCCGTGCGCGACGCCGGCCTGCCGCCGGGCGTCGTCAATATCGTCACCGGCGCGGGCGAGACCGGCGCCGCGATCGTGAACCATCCCGGGGTCGACAAGATCGCGTTCACGGGCTCCACCGCGGTCGGCCGCGGCATCCAGCGCGCGCTCGCCGGCACCGGCAGGCGCTACACGCTGGAGCTCGGCGGCAAGGCCGCCAATATCGTCTTCGCCGACGCCGCGATCGACCAGGCCGTCGAAGGCATCGTCAACGGCATTTTCTTCAACCAGGGGCACGTCTGCTGCGCCGGCTCGCGCCTGCTCGTGCAGGAATCGGTCGCGGACGAGGTGATCGCGAAGCTCAAGGACCGCATGCAAACGCTGATCATCGGCGATCCGCTGGACAAGAACACGGACATCGGCGCCATCAATTCAGCGGCGCAGCTCGAGCGCATCCGCTCCTACCTGGCGCTGGGCGAGGCCGAGGGGGCGGAGATCTACCAGAGCTCCCGTCCGGTTCCCGAACGCGGTTACTGGTGCCGGCCGACGCTCTTCACCGGCGTCTCGCAATCGCACCGGGTCGTGCAGGAGGAGATCTTCGGCCCGGTGCTCGCGGTGCAGACGTTCCGCACCGAAGCGGAGGGGCTTGCGAAAGCGAACAACACCCCCTACGGCCTTTCAGGGGGCGTCTGGACCGACAAGGGCGCCAAGATCTTCAAGATGACCCGCGGTATGCGGGCCGGGGTCATCTGGGCGAATACTTTCAACAAGTTCGACCCGACCTCCCCGTTCGGCGGGTACAAGGAAAGCGGCATCGGGCGCGAAGGCGGCCTGCACGGGCTCGGACCCTACGTCAACCTGGAGGCGGCCCCGTGACGCGTGCTGCCGTCCCCGTGTCACCCGGGCGGGCGCGGGTGGCGAAGACCTACAAGCTCTACATCGGCGGCCAGTTCCCGCGCACCGAGTCCGGCCGCTATTTCCCGCTGCGGGACGCCGGCGGCGCGGTAATCGCGAACGTCTGCCGTGCCAGCCGCAAGGACTTCCGCAATGCCGTGGTCGCGGCCCGCAGGGCCGTCGGCCCGTGGTCGGGAATGTCCGCCTACCTGCGCGGCCAGGTCCTCTATCGTATCGCCGAGATGCTCGAAGGCCGGCGCGAGCAGTTCGTCGCCGAGCTGGTGACGGAGGGCAGCACCAGGCGCCGGGCAACGGCCGAAGTCGACGCCGCTGTCGATCGGGTGATCCACTTTGCCGGCTGGTCCGACAAGTACCAGCAGGTCTTCAGCGCGGTGAATCCGGTCGCGTCTTCCCACTTCAATTTTTCCGTGCTCGAGCCGATGGGCGTCATCGGCATCGTCGCGCCGGAAGCGCCGGGGCTGCTCGGGCTCGTCGGGAACCTGGCGCCCGCCATCGTCGGCGGCAATACCGCGGTCCTCCTCGCCTCCGAATCGCGGCCCTTGAGCGCGATCAGCTTCGCGGAGGTGCTGCATGCAGCGGACGTGCCCGGCGGCGTCGTCAACGTGCTTACCGGCTACCGCCGGGAACTTCGCGGCCACTTCGCTTCCCACATGGACGTCAATGCCATCGTCCTCGGGGCGGGCGACGCGGAAGCCGCCGCCGACGTGCAGCGCGAGGCCGCGGAGAACATCAAGCGCGTCATCGTCCGCACCGCCGTCGACTGGACGTCCCCGGACGCCGCGAACCCGTACCTGATCCAGGACACGCAGGAAACGAAAACCACCTGGCATCCTGTTGGCAATTGATATGGTCGAGTGGAGCCCCGGGGGACTGTAACGGTGGCGGAGCGAGCCGTGGCCGAATGTCGTGGAGCGCCCGCGGCCGAGCGGGCGATCCGGGTGCTGTGCGTCAACGACGACGTCGTGCAGAGCAGCGACCTGCCGACCGGGGCGATGCTGGCCGGCCTGCACCGGGCCGGAGTCGAGCTCACCGTCGTCTGCGGGCCCGCCCATCCGCACGCGGAGCTGCTCGCGCGGGAGGGCATCCCGACGATCGACATCCCGATCGCGAAAAACTTCGATCGGGCAGCCGTGCGCGCGTTGCGCGCGGAGCTCGTGCGCGGCGGCTACGACATCGTGCATACGTTCAACAACAAGGCCATCAGTAACGTACTGATCGCCGCCCGCAAGCTGCCGGTGAAGATCGTCGCGTATCGCGGCATCGTCGGTGCGGTCGGCTTTCTCGATCCGATGTCGTGGATGCGTTACCTCAACCCGCGCATCGATTGCATCGTCTGCGTCGCCGAAGCCGTGCGGCGGTATTTTCTCGAAATGCGCCCGGCGTTCCTGCGCATGCCCCCGGAGCGACCGGTGACCATCTACAAGGGGCACGACCTGGCCTGGTACACGGACGAGCCGGCCGACTTGAGGGCGGAAGGCATACCCGCGGGCGCGTTCGTCGTTTGCTGCGTTGCGAACTATCGGCCGCGCAAAGGTATCGAAGTACTGGTCGAGGCGCTCGAACGCCTCGACGGCGATATACCCGCGCACCTGCTGCTGGTCGGCAGGATGCAAGCTGGCAGGCTGTCCGGCCGGATCGCCGCCAGCCCCGCCGCCGCCCGCATCCACCGCGCGGGTTTTCGCAAGGACGCACCGGCACTTGCGGCCGCGAGCGACGTTTTCTGCCTGCCGTCGCTGCGGCGTGAGGGCCTGGCGCGCTCGCTGATCGAGGCGATGGCCTACCGGGTGCCGCCGATCGTGACCAACTCCGGCGGCAGCCCGGAGCTCGTGATCGACGGCGTGTGCGGCGTGGTCGTGCCGGCCGGCGACAGCCTGGCTATCGCCAAAGCGATCGAACGGCTGTATCGTGACAGGGCGCTCCGGCAGCGTTTGGGCCAAGCAGCCCGCATGCGTATCGCCGCTGCGTTCCGCTACGAAGATACTGTCGCGAAGACGCTCTCGTTGTACGAAAGTCTCGCAAACGGGGCTCGCGACTTCACAATGTGAGAAACGACTTGGGAATCGATGTTTAACGTCCGGCCTGCGCCCGGCATAGCGTTTGTCATATCGAAAAAGTATGCTATATAGCTCAACTCCAATCGGCACCCACATCCGGTTGGACGAAAAAATCAGGTCGCGGGGGGACAGGGCAAAGTATGGCTTTCCTTTGCACCGGCCGCGGAAAAACGAATGGATTTCCATTTTGCGCCCCACGGGTTCGTCTCCCAGAGCGGCCGCAGGCGGATTCGACCGGCTGCACGGAAATCATTATAACTTGGAGGCATTTGTGCCATGAGGCTGTTCCGTTCCGACACCAGTAAATCGAGTGTGCGATCCCACGCCGCTCATCGCGAGCCGGGCAGCCGGCGACCCGCCATCGTTGCGGCGGGCGCGACGGTCGCACTGCTCGCGGCTGCCGTCGCCGGCGCACAGCTCCAGCAGACGCTGCAGGCACAGATCGAAGTAGATCGCGCGGCCGCCCAGGCGCAGCAGCGGGTCAACCAGGTTCGCGACCAGACGCTGGATGCCGCCGCCGCCTACGCACAGGCGATGACGGAAGCCGAAAGCTTCGAGCAGTACAACGAACAGCTCCAGGCGCAGGTGCAGTCGCAGGAAGACGAAATTGCCTCTATCCAGCGGCAGCTGGAAGACATCGAGACCACCAACCGCGAAGTCCAGCCGCTCATGCGGAAGATGGTGCAGGCGCTGGAGCAGTTCATCAGCCTCGACGTGCCGTTCCTGATCGAGGAACGCACTGACCGCGTGGACAACCTGAAGGAGATGATGGCGCGCGCCGACGTGTCGATCTCCGAGAAGTACCGCCTCATCATGGAGGCTTACCAGATCGAGCTCGAGTACGGCCGCACGCTTGAAGCCTACGAAGGCCTGCTCAACGCCGGCGATCGGACGCGCACGGTACATTTCGTCCGGCTCGGACGCGTTTCCCTGATGTATCGCACCCTGGACGGTTCCGAAACAGGCTACTGGGATGCGACCGCAAGGCAATGGGTCGTGGATAACAGTTATGCCGATGCCGTCGACCAGGCAATACGCGTCGCCAACCAGGATGGCGCGCCCGAGTTGTTGACAGTCCCGGTACCCGCTCCCGAGGAGGCGCAAACGTGAGCAAGTCCAGAACACATATCTTTGCCGCGTTCGCGGCCTCCGCGCTGCTAGGCGCACTGCCGCAGGCCGCCTCCGCCCAGCAGCAGGCGAGCCAGCCGGGTGCCGCCACCCCGAGCTCCAAGGAAGAGCTGCTGCAGCAGGTGCGCGCGGTTCGCAGCGGCGAAGACCGGCTGTACGAGCAGCGCGTCGCCGAGTTCAACGCGGCGTCGGAAAGCCAGCGTACGCAGATGATGCGCCAGGCGCAGCAGCGGCTCGCGCAGCTCGAGGCGTCGTCGACGTCGATGTCCGACTCGTATTCCGACAACGAGCTCCGGATCAACGAACTCAACCGTTCCCTCGTCCAGAAAGCTTCGCAGCTCGGGCTGTCGGAGCTGTTCGGCCTGGCACGCCAGGTGGCAGGCGATGCGGCGGGTATCCTGCACCAGTCGCTGATCAACTCGCAGTTCAATCCGGAGCCGGGCGAGCCCGGCCGGGTGGAGTTCCTGCGTGCCTTCGCGGACGGCCGGCAGACGCCGACTCCGCCAGAGCTCGAGCGCCTGTGGTTCGAGATCCATCGCGAAATGACCGCCCAGGGCGAAGTGCTTCGCTACCAGACGGACGTCGTGCAACCGAGCGGCCTGGCCCAGCCGGCCGAGGTCGTCCGCGTCGGGCCCTTTACCGCGCTGTCTGACGCGCAGTTCCTGGGCTACCTGCCCGACCTGCGCACGCTGACGGTGCTGCCGCGGCAGCTCCCCGGCGAATTCATGAGCATTGCCGACGACTTCTATGGCAGCAGCAACGGGAGCTACGAGACGGCGGTGGTCGACTACACCCGGGGCGTCCTGACCGCACTCTATATTGAGCGCCCGACCTGGCTCGAACGCATTGAGCTCGGCGAGGAAGTCGGCTATATCATTATTATTGTCGGTATCGCGGGCGCGCTGGCATTCTTCTACCAGCTCGTGCACCTGCTCATCGTGCGGGCGGCGGTCAAGCGCCAGCTTGGCAACCTGGACGAGCCCAAGCGCGATAACCCCCTGGGCCGGGTACTGCTGGCGTTTCGCGGCGACCCCAACCGCATCGAGGAGGACGCGGACGTTGCCGAGCTCAGGATATCGGAGGCCGTGCTACGCGAAGTACCGAAGCTCGAACGGTTCCAGGCGTTCCTGCGGCTATCGGTGGCCGCCGGACCGCTGCTCGGACTGATCGGTACGGTCGTGGGCATGATCATCACCTTCCAGAGCATCACCGAGTCCGGATCCAGCGATCCGCGCCTGATGGCGACGGGTATCGGCCAGGCGATGATCGCCACCGTGCTGGGTCTCGGTATCGCCATCCCGCTCCTGTTCGCGAACGCGCTGCTGAACGGCCTGTCCCGTTCGGTGGTGCAGGTTCTCGACGAGCAGAGCGCCGGCATGCTGGCCGACAGCATCGAGAAGCAACGCGGTGTTTGACCAGATACCCTTCATCCGCGGCATCGCCCAGCTGTCGAATGACGGCGGGCCGTTCGTCATGTGGATCTTCGCGTCCGGCATCCTGATGTGGACGCTGATCTTCGAGCGGTACTGGTATTTCAAGATGATACTGCCGAAGGAGGCCGCGGCTGCCAAGGAAGCCTGGCACGCGCGGACCGACCACACGTCGTGGAAGGCCCGCCAGATCCGCCAGGCCATGATCTCGAAGCTCAACGTGTCGATGACCGCCGGCTTTCCGGTCATGCAGGTACTGGTGCCGATGTCACCGCTTCTGGGCCTGATCGGCACGGTAAGCGGCATGCTGGAGGTGTTCGACTCGATGGCGCTCAGGGGCAGCGCCGATGCGCGCAGTATGGCAAGCGGCGTGTCCGCGGCCATGATCTGCACCATGACGGGCCTCGCGGTGAGCATTACCGGCCTCTGGCCCGTCCACTACTTCCGTACCCGGGCAGTTCGCGAGACCGAACTGCTGGCGGACGAGTTCAGCTTCTAGACTGTTATGCGAATCAGACGCCACTCCGACGCAGGACCGACGGGCTCGCACGGCATCGACCTTGCGCCGATGCTCGATTTCGTTATCAACCTGCTGATCTTCTTCATTATCACGGCTGTTTTCGTGAAGGAATCCAGCCTGATCGTCAACCGTCCGCAGTCGATCTCGGAGCCGCAGGAGACCGACCTCGAGAGTATCAACATCCAGGTCCTGAACAACGGTGAGATCTGGGTGGACAACCGGGTCGTCGACCCCCGGGCGGTGCGCGCGAACGTGGAGCGGCTGAGCGCGGTGAACCCGGATGCGGGCGTCCTCATCATCGCCCAGGAGCGGGCGCCGACCGGCGTCGTTGTCGAGGTCGTCGACCAGGTCCACCTGGGCGGGATCTATGACATTACGTTCACGACCACGAATTAGCGCGAGGACGTTTGAGGTATGCAAGCACGGCAGCACTCACCGGATAGCGAGGAACACGGCATCGACCTGGCGCCGATGCTCGACTTCACTATTAACTTACTGATTTTCTTTATCATCACGACATCCTTCATCAAGGAAGCCGGGGTAACCGTGTTCAAGCCCGAGGCGGTGACCGCGGAGCACCGGGAGTCCGGTAACCTCTTGATTGCCATCCGGGAAAACGGCGATATCTGGATGGACCGGAAGCAGGTCGACATGCGCGAGCTCAGGGCGATGATCGAGCGGCTGCATATCGAGCGCCCGGACGACTCGGTGGTAATCATCGCCGACCGGAACTCCCAGGCCGGTGTGGTTGCCCAAGTAATGGACGAAGTCCGGGCCGGCGGCATCACGGAAGTGTCCATCGCCGCCGATCCGGGCAGTGGTTGAGCGGAGGGTACGGTCATGATGATGCTGCGATTACCATTGACGTTCATACTCGGGGCGGCCCTGAGCATCGCCATGTTCTGGGTGCTGTGGTCACTGATCAGCCAGCCCATCAACGTGGACGAGATGATCGAGGCGACCCGCATCGAGTTCAGCCGCATGCGTCGCGACTCGCAGGCAGCTACCAAGCGCGACGAAAGGGTTGAGCGCGAGCCCCCGCCGCCCGCGCCGGAAATGCCGCGCATGTCGTTTTCCTCGGGCAATGTCGGCGGCACCAGCGTTTCCATGACGCCGACCATCGACACCTCCACGGCCCTCGGGCGGATGGACCTGAGCGCCGGTTCCGATACCGACGTGATTCCGCTGGTCCGCATCGCGCCGGAGTACCCGCCGCGTGCGTTGCGCCGCGGCATCGAGGGCTGGGTGCAGGTGCAGTTCACGATCACGCCGACGGGGGCCGTTACGGACGCCACTGTGGTTGCCGCGGATCCGCCGGGACTGTTTGATGAAGCCGCCATTCGCTCGATTCTGCGCTGGCGCTACAACCCGAAAGTCGAAGGTGGCGTTGCCGTCGAGCGTGTCGGCGTGCAAACGGTCATTCGCTTTGTGTTGGAGGAGTAGGCGATGTCCTTGCGCGCCCCTGGTTACCTGATCCCGCTCTTCAGCGCCGCGCTTGCTGCCGTGGTGCTGACGGCGTCGCCCGCTGCTTTCGCCCAGGACGAAGGCCGCCGTTCCGCGCCGACCATCAGCGAGCGGACGGGTGAAAAGCTGAACGAAGCGATCGAGTTCCTGAACAACGACGATTACGCCAGTGCCCGTGCCGTACTCGCCGACATCAACCTCGATCGCCTGAGCCCGTACGAACGCAGCCGGGTAGAACAGATCTGGTCCGGTATCGAGTACTCGGAAGGCGATTATGCCGCCGCGCGCGACCACCTGCAGCAGGCCATCAACGCCGGCGGCTTCAGCGAACGCGAGGTGTCGCAAGCCAGGTACCAGATCGCGCAGATCTACATGGCGGAAGAGGACTGGGAGCGGGGCGCGGCGGCCCTGCAGGAATGGTTCCGCACCGCCGCCGAGCCCAACTCGTCGGCTTACTACCTGCTGGCGGCCGCGTACTACCAGATGGAAGACCTCGATGCGGCGCTCGAGCCGGCAAAAAAGGCAGTGGAGCTCGCCGCGGAGCCGCAGCCGAGCTGGATCGAGCTGTTGCTTGCCCTTTACCTGACGCGCGAGGACTATGATTCGGCGCTGCCCCTGCTGGAGCGCCTGATCGCCATGGAACCGCAGGAAAAGAACCACTGGCTGCGACTGTCATCGCTGTATCAGCAGCAGGAGGACTATGCCCAGGCGCTGGCGGCAATGCAGATCGCCTATAACGCCGGTTTCCTGGAGCAGGCCTCGGAGTACCAGCGCCTGTCCGACATGCTGCGCTTCAACGAAATCCCGTACCGGGCCGCGCGGGTGCTGCAGCAGGCGTTGGACGACGGGAAGGTCGAAGCGGATTCCGAAACCTACGAAAAACTCGCCAATGCCTGGATACAGGCGCGCGATTTCGATGAGGCCATTCCGCCGCTGACGCGCGCCGCGCAGCTGTCCGACGACGGCAACCTGTTCATGCGCCTGGGACAAGTACAAGTCCAGCGTGAAGACTGGCAGGAAGCGGTCGACGTCCTGCAGGAAGCCATCAACAAGGGTGATCTCGAGGATCCCGGCCAGGCAAACCTCCTGCTGGGCATCGCGTACTTCAACCTCGACCGGTTGGGCGACGCGCGGGAGTACTTCCAGCGCGCGACGCGCTCGGCGCAGCATCGCGAAATGGCGGGTGACTACATCAGGCTGATCGATTCAAAGCGCAACCGTTAAGGCGCTGGCTGAGCGGGGGGAGCGGCAGCCCGGCAGGATCGGGCTGTTCCGGTAATAAAAGATTGTGAGTGACAGGACTTTTCAGATTATGACCCTCAAAGGTTGGTACAGGTTCGGCGAGGCCGTTCTGGTCTCTGCGATGCTCGCCGCGGGGGCGGCCGGCACGGCCGTCGCGCAGGAGGCCGGCAGCGAGTACGCGGAAGTCATGGCCGAAGTCGATCGGTACAGCCAGTTCAATGCGAACCTGGAGCAGCTGCTGCAGTCCCAGCAGCGCGACATCGCGTCACTCACGCAGCAGATCGACTCACTCGAGGGTACGGCCGAGCAGGTGCAGCCGCTGGTGGAGAAAATGTTTGCCGAGCTGGAGCGATTCGTGGCGAGCGACCTGCCATTCCTCGCCGAGGAGCGCAGCAGGCGCATCGATACCCTGCGGACGCTGATGGCGGAAGAAGGCGCGCTGGCCGAGAAATTCCGCCGGCTCCTCGAGGCGTACACGATCGAGGTCGAATACGGCCGCACCATGCAAGCTTACCCCGGCAAGATCGACGGACGTGACGTCCAGTTCATTCACCTTGGCCGGGTGTCGTTGATGTACCGGACAACCGACGGTGAGGAAACCGGCTACTGGGATCGCAACTCGAAATCCTGGGTCGTCGACGCCTCTTATACCCGTGCCGTCGAGGAAGCGATCCGGATGGCCGAGGAAGTGCTCGCTCCCGATCTCGTGACCCTGCCGGTACCGGCGCCGGAGACCCGGTCGTGACCGGCGCCGTGGCCATGACCGGCGCTCGCCCCCGGATGGAACGCCTGCGGCTCGCGCTGTTCGCGGGGCTGGCCGCGGCTATGCTGCTCCCCGCCTATGACGCGCTGGCGCAGAGGCAGAGCGCGGAGGAACAGGCCGCGGCGCAGGCCGCGGCCGAGGCGGCGAAGAAAGCCGCCGAGGAGCGCAGGCGCCAGCAGGTGTTTGCCGAGCTGCAGCAGCAGATCCAGCAGATGCGTGCCCGCGAAGCCCAGCTTCTGCAGCAAAAGGAAGCGGAAGCCCGCCGCGATCTCGCCGCGCAGCAGGAGCTGACCCGGCAGGCCCGTGCCCGCCGTGACCGGGCGGAGGCGTTCAGCCAGCAGCTTGACCGGCAGTGGGAAGCGAACGAGGCACGGATCGCGGAGACCACCGCGTTGCTCGAACAACACCAGGGCAACCTCGGGGAGCTCTTCGGCGTCACCCGGCAGATCGCGGGCGACTCGGCCGGCGTCCTGCGCGAATCCCTGATCTCGACCCAGCTGGCGCCCCCGGAGGGCCAGGAAGCGCGCGCCGACTTCATGGTACGAATTGCCGCCGCGCGCGCATTGCCATCCATCCAGGAGCTGGAACGCCTGTGGTTCGAGCTGCTGCGCGAAATGACCATGGCGGGCGAGGTCGTTCGCTACCAGGCTGACGTCATCCAGATCGACAAGGAAGCGGCGGACAAGGAGTTGTCGGAGCAGTTCGCCGTCGACCTGAGCGAAGATCCGGGCCAGGCCGCCCTGGAGCGGGCCGCGGCCGCGGCCGGCCGCGACGGAGTGCTTGCGTCGGTGCCACAGGAGGTGGTGCGCGTAGGCTCGTTCACCGTCATCAGCGGCAATGAATACCTGGGCTACCTGCCCAGCGAAATGAAGCTTACCCAGCTCGACGGCGAGCTCGCCCCGAGTTTCCGCTCGATCGCGGCGAATCTCGCAACAGTCCCGCCCGGATCCGGCTACACGAAGGCGGTCGTCGATCCGGCCAGTGGAGCATTGCTGGGCGTGTACTTGCAGCGGCCGAACTGGCTGCAGCGCATCGCGCTGGGTGAGGTGGTCGGCTATGTCATCATCGCCGTCGGTATCCTCGGCGTGCTGCTGGCGATCTACCAGTACGCTTACCTGATCAGGACCCGCGCTGCCGTTCGTTCGCAGCTCCAGGACCTGTCGCATCCGAAGCGGGACAATCCGCTCGGGCGCCTCCTGCTGGCATTCAGCGGGCGCAACGGGGACAAGCACCGTCCGCCGGAAAGCATCGAGCTCGCGGAGCTCAGGCTATCGGAGGCCGTGCTGCGCGAAGTGCCGAAGCTCGAACGCTTCCAGGCCTTCCTCCGGCTGGCCGTGGCCGCCGGACCGCTGCTCGGCCTCATCGGTACCGTCATCGGCATGATCATCACGTTCCACGCTATCGTGGCATCCGGTACCAGCGACCCGCGCCTGATGGCGCATGGCATCGGCCAGGCGATGATCGCCACGGTGCTCGGCCTTGGCATCGCGATTCCGCTGCTGTTCATCAACGCGGGCCTGACTGCGTTCTCGCGCGGTATCATGCAGACCCTGGACGAGCACAGCGAAGTGCTGCTCGCCGACACCATTATCGATACCCGCAAGCGCCAGCAAGGCGCGGCAACCTGAATCCGCCCGGGCTTCCGCGGCTCTACGCCGCGGGAGCCCGGCAACTGTTCGGGCCGCTCGCCGTCATAGCGACGGTAACCGGGTTCAACTCCGCACCCGCAGGCCACGCAAGCTTCGAAATACGAGACCGGTGCGGTACACGGGCTCTTCGGCCAACTCCCACCGCCGCCCGCTCCCTGCGATCACGGCAAACAGCGTCTGCAGCTCCAGCCGCGCCAATGGCGCTCCAAGGCAGAAATGCGTCCCGGCCCCGAACGATAAATGCCGGTTGGGCGCACGCTCGATGTCGAACCGGTCGGGCTCCGGGAACGCGTCCGGATCCCGGTTCCCCGAACCGTACAGCAGCCCCAGCTTCGTACCGCGCCTGACCGTGACACCGCCGACCTCCAGGTCTTCCAGCACGAAGCGGTGAAACAGCTGCAGCGGCGCGTCATAACGCAGCATCTCCTCGACGGCGCCGGCCGCGAGCGACGGCCGGGCGGCAAGGGCCGCCAGCGCGTGCGGGTGCTCGAGCAGCGCCAGCAATCCGTTGCAAGCGGCGTTCACCGTCGCCTCGTGACCGGCGTTCAGCAGCAGCATGCAGCTTGCAATGAGCTCATCGCGGGAGAGGCCGTCGGGGCGGTCGAGCCGCGCCGCGAGGGCACTGATGAAATCCTCCCGGGGGCGGCGCCGGCGCTCGTCGATGAGCTGGTCCAGCATGCCGGCGAACTCCCGGCAGGCGGCCTCGGCGCGCTGCCGGTCGGCCGCGTTCGCATCTTTCTCGTACAGGCGCACGATGTCCGCGGACCAGGGCCGCAGGCGGTCTCGCGCCTCGGCCGGCCAGCCGAGCAGCTCGGAGATCACGGTCACCGGCAGCGGTTCCGCCACCTCGGCCATGAAGTCGACCGTGACACCCGGTTCCACGCGCCGAATTAGCTCGCGGGCAATCGCATCGATGCGACCCGCAAGCCCGCGTACCCTGCGTGGACCGAGCGCGCCGCCAAGCAGGCGGCGCAGCCGCGCGTGGGTCGCGCCTTCGGTCTCCAGCAGGTTGACTCGCACGTAGCGGTCGTAGCAGGGCAGCTCGCCCGGTTTCGGCCGCGGCGGCGCGTCGTCACCGAGCGCTGCCGGGTCGCGGCCCAGCCGGGGGTCACCCAGCAGGCGCACGATGTCCCGGTAGCCGGTGACCAGCACCAGGTCCAGCGCCTCCGCGTACAGCAGCGGCGCCGCCCGTCGCAAAGCCGCGTAGACGGGGTAGGGGTTCCTGGCGAACGCGACCGTGTACGGGTCGAACCCGGCCGCGGGTTTCACGTTCGGCCTCGCGTCAGGCACGCACCTTGCGGTCGAGCATTGCTTTGTCGATGCGGGCGCCGACCTTCTGGATGACCCCGGTCGCGCAGTCGGTGGCGAGCTCCGCGCAGGCCGCGAGCGGCTCTCCCGAGGTGAGGCCGTAAAGAAAGCCGGCCGTGTAGGCGTCGCCGGCGCCGGTGCTGTCGACGACCCTCGCGACCGGAATGGCGGGCTGCACGATCGAAACCGTGCCTTGCACGATCACGGAGCCGTGCTCGGAACGCGTCATGACGAACAGGCGGTCGAGTTCGGGCACGAGCCGCAGGACGTCGCTGAAATCCCCCGTCTCGAACAGCGCCATCACTTCGTCGTCGTCGGCGAACACCATGTCGACCGGTCCGGAGACGGCCTCCAGGAATTCGGCGCGGTGCCGGTCGACGCAAAGCGAATCCGACAGGGACAATGCGATTTTCGCGCCCCGCGCCTGCGCGATCCGGATGGCCTCGGCGACCAGTGCCGGCCCTTCCGGCAGATCCCACACGTAGCCTTCCAACAGCACGATCCCGGGTGCGCCAATCGACTCCCTGGTGATATCCGCGACGCTGAGCTCCGTGCACGCGCCGAGATAGGTCTGCATCGTCCGCTGGCCGTCCGGGGTGATCAATATGTGGCTGCGTGCCGTGGGCAGTCCATCCGGTGCGGGCGCCAGCCGAACGTCGACACCCAGCGAACGCATATCGCGGACGAATATGCCGCCCAGCTCGTCGTTCTTGACTCGCCCGATGTAGGCCGCGCGGCCGCCGAGGCTCGCGAAGTTGGCGACGGTGTTCGCTACCGAGCCGCCTGACATCTCGGTTGCCGGGCCCATCATCGAGGAGATCGCGGCCGCCTTGTCCTCGTCGATCAGGGTCATCGATCCGCGCGGCGCACCGATCTTCTCCAGAAATGCCTCGTCGACGTGCGCCAGCACGTCCACTATCGCATTGCTGATCCCCAGCAATTGCACCCCTTTCCCCATCGCAGTTCCCTGACGTAACCAAAGCGCGCCATCCTATCACCGGAGGCACCGCGCATCGCGGGCACCGGTGTCAAATCGGGGCCGCCGGCGAAAATCGGCACTGGTGGCAAATTCAGGCATCGCCGCAACCGCGCACCGGCGGCAAATCGGGCACCGGCGCAATCGGGCAACGGCGGCAAATCGGGCGCTGTAGGAGCCCGCCATGCGGGCGATCAGCGGCGATTCCGCTTTGCAGGGACGGTGTTCTTCCTGCCGCCTTGTCGCCCGCATGGCGGGCTCCTACGGAACGGGGTCAGCTAGTGGCGATCGCGATGCACTCGATTTCCACCTTGCCGTCCAGCGCCAGCTCGTTGCCCCCGAAGGCGCTGCGCGCCGGGGGTGTTTCGAAGAACGTAGCGTAAACCTCGTTCATCGCCGTCCATTCGCTCATGTCCGCGAGAAACACCGTGCACTTGACCACGCGGTCCATGGACGAGCCGGCGCGCTCGAGGACCTCTCTCACGTTTTCGAGCGCCTGCCGCGTCTGTTCCCGGATGCCGCCGGGTACGAGTTCCAGTTTGCCGGGGACATTGCCGATCATGCCGGAGAGATAGATCGTGTGGCCAACCCGGACGGCGGCCGAGAAGGGCAGGTCGAGCCCCTCCATCCCCAACATGCCGATGTGCTCGATTTCCGGCGGCGCGCTGGCGGCAACGGCCCCGTCGGCCGACGCGTTATCGACGGCCGGTTCGCAGGCACCGCAGAGGGCCGCAAGGCAGGTCAGCACCACCAGCCTGGCCTTCGTCATTTTCAAGCCCGCGGCCGTCCTGCCTGCCCGCCGTGACATCCGCTCGCTGCCCATCCCGATCCCCTTACCGCTACCCCTTTCGCACTGCTAAAGTAGCACAAGCCTTGCGGCGGCGCTGGGCTATCGCCAACGGGCGATGCCACCGCGGCGCCTGCGGATTGCGCGCTCATGCGGGGGCTGCCTGATAGAATAAGGCATGGGACGGCTGACGACTCACGTGCTCGACACCGCCCGCGGCAAGCCCGGCGCGGGCATCGGGATCAGGCTGTTCTCGCTCGCCAACGGCCGGCACCTCGTCGCCTCGGCGACGACCGGGCCCGACGGGCGCACCGCAAAGCCGCTGCTCGATGACGCCACCTTTCTTGCCGGCCGTTACGAACTCGAATTCCTGGTCGGCGCGTACTTCGCCGACGCGCGGTTGGAACGCGGCAACCCGCCTTTCCTGGACGAGGTGGTGGTTCGTATTGCGCTGGGCGAGGACCAGCACTACCACGTGCCATTGCTCGTCTCCCCGTGGAGCTACGCGACTTACCGCGGTAGCTGAGGCCTGCTCCTGATGATAACGGAACGTGCAACCGCCACTGCGCCGCCCGATACCATCAGGTTCCGGCTCGACGATGAATTGATCGAGCTCAACGGCGTCGATCCGACGCGTACGCTCCTCCAATTCCTGCGCGAGGACCTCGCCCGCACCGGCACCAAGGAAGGCTGCGCCGAAGGCGATTGCGGCGCTTGCACCGTGGCGATCGGCGAAGCCGATGCCGAGGGCCGGCTGCGCGTGCACGCGAGCAACGCCTGCATCCGCTTCCTGCCGACGCTGGACGGGTGTGAGGTCTTTACGGTGGAAAGCCTGCGTGGCTCCGAGGGTCGCCTGCACCCGGTGCAGCAGGCAATGGTGGATTGCCACGCTTCGCAATGCGGGTTTTGTACGCCGGGCTTCGTCATGTCGATGTTCGCGTTGTACAAGAACGAGGCCACACCGGACCGGCACGCGATCGACGATGCCCTCGCCGGCAATCTCTGCCGCTGCACGGGCTATCGGCCGATTGTCAGCGCTGCGCAGGAAATGTACCGGCTGGGCGCGCTGGAGACGGACGAGAGCTGGCTGCGCGCGCCGCACGGTTCCGGGCGCGGTGCCACGGAGGAGCAGCAGCGGGTGGCCCGGCTGCGGGCGATCGCGCGGCAGGGCGATCTCGCGGTCGAGGCGAACGGCAAACGTTTCTTCGCGCCGGCCTCGCTCCGCGAGCTGGCGCGGCTCGTGGGCGAGTTTCCCGGCGCGACGCTGCTCGCAGGCGGTACCGACGTCGCGCTGTGGGTGACCAAGCAGCTGCGTGACCTGCCGGTGGTGATCTTTACGGGACGCGTAGCGGAATTGCGGCGGGTTGAAGTTACGGACACGCACATCGATATCGGCGCCGCCGTTACGCTGGCGGATGCGATGCCGGCGATCCTGGCGCACTATCCGGAATGCGAAGAGCTCCTGCTCCGCTTCGGCTCGCCGCCGATCCGGAATGCCGGCACCCTGGGCGGCAACGTCGCGAACGGCTCACCGATCGGCGACAGCATGCCGGCGCTGCTTGCGCTGGATGCGGTGCTGGTCCTCCGGTGCGGTTCGGCTACGCGTGAGCTGCCGCTCAGTGACTTCTACCTGGATTACCGCAAGACCGCGCTCGCGCCCGGCGAGCTGCTGGAACGGATTTCGATCCCGCTGCCGGCGCCGAACGCAATCTTCCGCACCTACAAGGTCTCCAAGCGTTTTGACCAGGACATCTCCGCCGTCTGCGGCGCGTACCGGCTCGAGCTCGACGGCAATGTCGTCGCCGGCGCGCGCATTGCGTACGGCGGCATGGCGGCGGTGCCGAAGCGTGCAGCCGGGGCCGAGGCGCGGCTCATAGGCCGCGAATGGAACGAGGCCGGCATTCGCCTGGCCATGGGTGCGCTCGAGCGCGATTTCACGCCGCTGGGGGACATGCGCTCGTCGGCCGGCTATCGGCAGCAGGTTTGCGCGAACCTCCTGTACCGGTTTTATCTCGAAACCCGCGGCGCCCGGGGCGGCACCGTGTACGATTATGGACGCCGGAAGCTCGCCTGAGCTGCAAGAAGCGGACACGATCGCCGGCGGCGTGGGCCAGCCGGTGCCACACGACAGCAGCAGGTTGCACGCGAGCGGGGAGGCGCTTTACACGGACGATTTGCCCGAGCCGCGCGGCACCTTGCACGTGGCGGTCGGCATGAGCGCGAAAGCGCACGCCCGCATCCTCTCGATCGACCTGGACGCGGTGCGCGCCGCGCCGGGCGTAATCGACGTGGTGACCGCGGGCGATATCCCGGGCGAAAACAACTGCGGGCCGGTGGTTGCCGACGACCCGATCCTTGCGGACGGGCTTGTGCAGTATGCCGGGCAGGCGGTGTTTGCGGTTGCCGCAAGCACCATGGACCAGGCGCGCCGGGCGGCGCGGCTCGCACGCATCGAGTACGAGGAACTGGAAGCAATCCTCGATCCGCTTACCGCGCTCGAGAAGGAATCGTTCGTGCTGCCCACCGAGACCATCCGGCGAGGCGACAGCAGGGCGCATATCGACCAGGCGCCGCATCGCCTGCAGGGCCGCATCCGTGTCGGCGGCCAGGACCAGTTCTACCTCGAAGGCCAGGTTGCAATGGCCGTGCCGGGAGAGGACGGCGATCTCGTCGTGCACAGCTCGACCCAGCACCCGGGCGAGGTGCAGCATCTCGTGGCCCTGGCCATCGGGAAAGAATCGAAGGACGTGGTGGTGACCTGCCGCCGCATGGGCGGCGCCTTCGGGGGCAAGGAAAGCCAGGCGGCATTGATCGCCTGCATTGCGGCGCTTGCGGCGCGGAAGACCGGCAAGCCCTGCAAGCTCCGCCTCGACCGCGACGACGACATGCTCATGACCGGCAAACGGCATGACTTCGTAATCGACTACGAGGTGGGTTTCGACGACAGCGGCATGATCGACGGCATCGAGTTCGTCTTTGCGTCGCGTTGCGGCATGTCCGCGGATCTCTCCGGCGCGATCAACGATCGCACGATGTTCCACTGCGATAATGCGTACTTCCTCGGAAACGTCACGATCGTGTCGCACCGGTGCAAGACGCACACGGTATCGAATACCGCGTTCCGCGGATTCGGCGGCCCGCAGGGCATGTTCGCGATAGAGCACGTGGTGGACGAGATCGCGCGTTATCTCGACCGCGACCCGCTGGAAGTGCGGCGGCGCAACTTTTACGGTATCGGCGAGCGTAACGTCACGCCGTACCGGCAGGTGGTGGAGGACAACCTGCTGGAAGAGATCGTCGAGCGCCTCACGGTCACCGCGCAATACGCGAAGCGGCGCGAGGAAATCCGCGTCTTCAACGAAGGCAGCGCGTTCCTGAAGCGTGGCATTGCCCTGACGCCGGTCAAGTTCGGTATCTCGTTCACCGCCACGCACCTGAACCAGGCCGGCGCGCTATTGCACGTCTACACCGACGGCACGGTACACCTCAACCATGGCGGCACGGAGATGGGGCAAGGGCTCTTCACCAAGGTGGCGCAGGTGGTCGCGGAGGAACTGCAGATCGACCTGGACCGGATCAAGATCACCGCCGCGGACACGGGCAAGGTGCCGAACGCTTCCGCGACGGCGGCATCCAGCGGCTCCGACCTGAACGGCAAGGCGGCCCAGGCCGCCGCCAGGAAGATCAAAAAGCGCCTCCTGCGCTTCGCCGCCGAGCATTTCCAGGTGCCGGAGTATCGAATCGAATTCCGCAGCAACCGGGTGCGGATCGGCGACACCGTCATCGGCTTCCCGGAACTGGTGCAGCTCGCCTGGTTTGCCCGGACGCCGCTGTCCGCTACCGGCTTCTACCGCACGCCGAAGATCAACTACGACCGCCAGACCTTTACCGGCCGCCCGTTCTTCTACTATGCCTACGGCGCCGCCGTGTCGGAGGTCATCGTCGACGTGCTGACGGGCGAGCACCGCCTGCTGCGCGCCGACATCCTGCACGATTGCGGTAAATCGCTGAACCCGGCGATCGACCTGGGCCAGGTCGAAGGCGGCTTCATCCAGGGCATGGGCTGGCTCACGTCCGAAGAGCTCTGGTGGAACGAAAAAGGCGAGCTCAAGACGCACGCGCCCTCGACGTACAAGATTCCGACCTGCTCCGACCTGCCGGTCGATTTTCGCGTCCAGCTCATGGAGTCGGCGGCCAACCGGGAGGACACCGTCCATCGCTCCAAGGCCGTTGGCGAACCGCCGCTCATGCTGAGCCTGTCCGTCTTCCACGCCCTCCGCGATGCCATCGCCAGCGTAGCCGACTACCGCGAGCTACCCCGGCTGGACGCTCCCGCCACGCCCGAATCGGTGCTGTCGGCCATCAACGCCCTGGCAGGAGCGCGCATTGCGCGCGATGCCACGGGCGTTGGGGCGTCCGTGGATGGGGCTGGCTTGAGGCAAGGGGGGGCGCGCGCGGTGCGCGCTCCTACAGGGGGAGGGGTGGGGGCATGACATCCTGGCTGGATTTTCTCCGACGCCGCCCGCCGTCCGCCGGCGATGCGTGCCTCGTCACCGTCATGCACGTTCGCGGCTCCGCTCCCCGGGAGCCCGGCGCCAAAATGCTGGTCGATGCCGAGGGCCTGTCCGGCAGCATCGGCGGCGGCGAACTGGAACACCAGTGCACGAAACTCGCCTGCGCCGCGCTCGCCTCCGCGCGCAGCGACCGCCTCGACACGTTCATCCGCACCTTTCCCCTCGGCGCGAACCTTGGCCAGTGCTGCGGCGGCGTGGTCGAGGTATTGTTCGAACGGATTCCGGCAACCCCGCCGGCCTGGCTCGAGGAAGCCCTGGCCTGCCACACCGCTCGCACCCCGGCCGTGCTCGCCACGTCGCTGGACCCATCCGGCAAAGTCCACAAGTACCTCATCACGGCCGACCGCTGCCGCCAGTTCGCCGCCCCCTGCGACAAAATCGACGACATTGCCGCCGCCGCCCGGCGCATGCTGGCGGCAGCCGGGCGCGCCGAGTGCATGCGGGTTGAGCGCGGCGACGGCGGCAAGCTGGCGGTGCTGCTCGAGCCGGTCGCGCCCTTCGGCATGCCCGTGGTGCTGTTCGGCGCGGGTCACGTGGGCTCGGCCGTGATCGCGACACTGGCCGCGCTCGACTGCGATGTCCGCTGGATCGACAGCCGCCGCCAAATCTTCCCGAATGTCGTTCCGCAGAACGTCACCTGCATCGAAGTCGCGCGGCCGGAAAGGGAAATCGCCGCGACGCCGCCGGGCGCGTTCTACCTGGTGATGACCCACAGCCATGCGCTCGACTACGCGATCTGCGAGGCGATCCTCGAGCGCGGCGATTTCGCTTATGCCGGGCTCATCGGTTCGATCTCGAAACGGCGCCGGTTCGAACGGCTGATGCGCAAGCAGGGCATGCCGCGGGCGCTGGTCGACCGGCTCACGTGCCCGATCGGCGTGCGCGGGGCGGGCGGCAAGAAGCCGGCCGAGATCGCGATCGCCGTGGCCGCCGAGCTGCTGCAGAAGCGGGAAGCGCTGTCGCTGGCGCAAGCGGCGTACAAGAATGGCAACGAGAACGTGCACGTACTGCGCCGCTGACGGCGGCATTCCCGGGGGCTATGGAAGCATACGTCGTCGAATGGCTGAACCTGCTGGCGCGCTGGGCGCATTTCGTCGTCGGCATCGCGTGGATCGGTTCTTCCTTTTACTTCATCTGGCTGGATAACCACCTGCAGGCACCGAAGGCATCGGCCGACGTCGACAAAGGTGTCGGCGGCGAGCTCTGGGCGGTGCACGGCGGCGGGTTCTACCAGGCCCAGAAGTACCGCATCGCGCCGCCGGCGCTGCCGGAGACACTGCACTGGTTCAAATGGGAGGCGTACACGACCTGGCTGACCGGGATGTTCCTGCTGGCGCTGGTCTACTGGTACGGGGCCGCGATCTACCTCATCGATCCCGCGATTGCCGAGCTGTCGCGGCCTGCCGCCGTTGGCATCGCGATCCTGGTCATTGCGGGTACCTGGCTGGTCTACGACCTGCTATGCAAGTCGCCGCTCGGCCGCCACGAGCCGGCGCTGGCCGGCGTGCTGCTGCTGTTGACGGCCGTGCTCGCCTGGGGCTTGTGCGGGCTTTTCAGCGGCCGCGGCGCCTACATCCACTACGGCGCGGCGCTCGGCACGATCATGGTCGCGAACGTGTTCTTCGTGATCATCCCGGGGCAGCGCAGGATGGTGGCCGCGGCGGAGAGCGGGAGAGCGCCGGATCCGGCGCCCGGCCTGCGCGCCAGGCAGCGCTCGGTGCACAACACGTATTTCACGCTGCCGGTGCTGTTCGTGATGATCAGCAACCATTTCGCGCTGACCTACAACCATGCGTGGAACTGGCTGGTGCTGGTCGGCTTCTCCGTCGCCGGCGCGCTGGTCCGGGTGTGGTTCGTCGCGCGCCACAAAGGCAGGGCGTCGCCGCTGCCGCTGGTTATGGCGATCGGTATCCTGCTCGCCATTGCGTTCGCGCTCGCTCCGCGCGGCCGGGCGGCGGCCACGATCGAGGTGACGCTGGCGGACGTGCAGCCGATCATCGAGCGCCGCTGCACCGCCTGCCACTCGTCCGCGCCGACGCATGCGGCCTTCCCGGCCGCACCGGCAGGCGTGGTGCTCGACACTCCCCGGCAGATCCGGGCGGAGGCGCTGCGCATCTACCAGCAGGCGGTCGTGCTAAAAGCCATGCCCATCGGCAATCTCACCGGCATGACCGACCACGAGCGCGCGATCATCGACGCCTGGTACCAGGAAGGCCTGGAATGACCCCCGTAGGAGCCCGCATCGCGGGCGATCTTCCCGGCGTTGATTCAGCCGCCACCCTTCCGCCTGGCTGCCCCCTGCCGCGCCAGGTAGTCGCGCAGGACGATGGCGCCGTTGTGTTCAACGTCCCTGGCACTGTAGAGCAATGTCACGTCGCCCTCGCGAGCGGCTTCAAGGATCGGCCGCCAGGTTTCCGGTTTGCCGTCCAGCTCGGCCGCGTAGCGTTTCTGGAATTCCGCCCAGCGCTCGGTGCGGTGATCGAACCAGCGCCTCAGCTCGGGGCTGGGGGCGACGTCCTTCAACCAGGCGTCGGCCGCGAGCGCCTGCTTCTTCATGCCGCGCGGCCAGAGGCGGTCCACCAGGAAGCGTTTGCCGTCGTCGGGTGAGCGAGCTTCGTAGCTGCGCTTGATGCGGATCATGGGTTGCCCACCGGCGGGATGCTTGTTGCGCGATCCATATTGTGAAATTTACCTGCTTCTGGTAAGAATGATCCAAAAAGGCCGGCGCTTCATACCCGAAGCGATCGGCTGGCTTCCTGGCGCGGTTCCTTGTGCCGGGAGGCGGCACCCGCCATGGCTTCGGCGCGGTCCATAGCGAGAAATACAAGAACAGCCGCCGGGGGAAGCAAAATGGAAGACCAGTCATTCTATCAGTGGGTTCTCCTTTCGTGGAAACGCTGGATTCCGGTTTCCATTCCGTTCGGCTTTACCCCGTTGCCGTTTTTGATGAAAGCGGAAGATCTTGTCGGCTCGAAATGGCTGATGACGTCGTTGCTGGCATTGCAGACCCTGGTCATCCTGATCCTCCTCGCTACCCTCAAGCGGCCTGTACACCGACCGGACCTCGAACGAGCTTCAGCGGCCGCTACCCAGTTTTATCGCTGTTGGAGATCGATACTGCTCGTGTGGCTGATTTTTTATGGCGTCATGACAGTAAACGCATTATTGGATGTGGTGCCTGGCGGCCCCCGGGATAATGCCCTGGTCAACGTGCTTCTCAATGCCTTGAACAATGGCGTGACCCTCGGCTTTTTCATAGCCTATATCGTATTGGCCGAAAAGACGGTTTTGAGCGATGGGGATCATCCCCACGCCAGTCACCTTCCATGGGAGCTCGGTATCGGCATCGTCGCCCTCCTGGCATTGGCAGACCTGGCAACCACGCTCGCGGAACTGAATATCGCCGAGGCATTCAAATGGTTGACCGGAGTGATGGGAGGGCTCGGGATTGCCGTCGTCATCGGCAGGCTGGACAGCAAGTACTTTGGCGTACCCGTGCCCGTTATCGTCTTGTTGTATCTCTATGCCGTTATACAAGCGGGATGGGCAAATTTCGATAACGACCCGGTCTTGAAGCTCAGCTTGATCACAGCGGCGCTTCCTTTGAAGGTGATGCTCCTGTTCGTCGTCAAATGGGCTTTCGAAACGGGAAGATTCCACTATTACGCCGACAGAATGGGTCCCCTTGTGGATGAGATCGACGCAGAGCGGAAGAAATTCCTGAAGAAGCTGGCCAAGCCTTCCTTACAACCCGTACCGGCGCAGAGGCGGGGTATGAATGCTCCGAATCGTTAACGCGGTAGCATGCCCTGAAGCCGGTTTCGGGCCTGCTTCTCCTGCCGACCCGATCGGGACATAATGGTCGGCGACTTCGGCCGCCGCCATGGTGCGAGGATGATCGAAGACGCGTACCCGCGAGACCTCCGCGGATATGGCGGGAGTCCGCCGGATGCCCGCTGGCCCAACGGCGCCCGCCTCGCGGTACAGTTCGTCCTCAACTACGAGGAAGGCGCCGAAAGCTGCGTCCTCCACGGCGACGCCGTCTCCGAGATGTTCCTGTCCGAGATCATAGGCGCGCAACCTTACGGCGGCTGCCGCCACATGAACATGGAGTCGATCTACGAATACGGTGCCCGCGCGGGCTTCTGGCGCCTGCACCGCCTCTTCACCGAGTACGACCTGCCGCTCACGGTCTTTGCGGTGGCGATGGCGCTGGAGCGAAATCCGACCGTGATCGAGCCGATGCAGGCCGCCGGCTGGGAGATCGCCAGCCACGGCTACCGCTGGATCGACTACCAGTTCGTCGAGGAAGCAGCAGAGCGCGAGCACCTGCAGCGCGCGATCGACGTGCACGAACGGCTGACCGGCGCCCCTCCGGAGGGCTGGTACCTCGGCCGCTGCGGCCCGAACACGCACCGGCTGATTGCGGAACACGGCGGCTTCGCCTACAACGCCGATAGCTACGCCGACGACCTGCCTTACTGGGACTATGCGTACGGCGAGCCCCAGCTCATGGTGCCCTACACGCTGGACGTCAACGACATGCGCTTCGTTACGCCGCAGGGTTTCAACACCGGCCGCCAGTTCTACCAGTACCTGCATGACACCTTCGACGAGCTGTACCGCGAAGGCGCCGAAAAGCCGAAGATGATGTCGGTGGGCCTGCACTGCCGCCTCGCCGGCCGCCCGGGCCGCACCTCGGCCTTGCGCCACTTCCTGGAACACGTCATCTCCCACGACGACGTCTGGATCGCGCGCCGCATCGACATAGCCCGCCACTGGCGCCAAACCCACCCGCCCGCGCATACGAGCCAGCCATGACCCCACCCGCCCCTCGCAATGAACCCACCGGCCCCTCTAACCCCCCTGTAGGAGCCCGCCATGCGGGCGACGGCGACCCCACCTGACCCAATGACGAAAAAAGAACGGTTCCTGTCCCGCTACGCCGAGATCTACGAGCACTCCCCCTGGGTAGCCGAGCAGGCCTACCCGCACGCAAAGAACAGAACAACCCCCGCCCGGCTCGCAACCATCATGGCCAGCATCGTCGACGCCGCCGACGAGCAAACCAGGCTCGCCCTGATCCGCGCCCACCCCGACCTCGCCGGCCGCGCCGCGATCGCGGGTGAGCTGACCGCCGCCTCCAGCGCCGAACAGGCCAGCGCCGCCCTCGACCAGTGCACGCAAGAGGAGTACACCCGCTTCCATGCCTTGAACGACAGGTACAAGCAAAAATTCGGATTCCCCTTCGTCATGGCCGTCCGCGGCAAGCACCGGTCCGAAATTCTCGCCGCCTTCGAGCAACGCCTCGGCAATGACCGGCAGGAGGAGATGGCCACCGCCATCCGCGAGATCCACAAGATCGCGAGGCTCCGGCTCGAAGCAATGGAGTCGCAGCCGTGAAGAGCGATGAAGAACAGCCGTTCGGGGAATGGGTGCGCCTCGAGCAACCCCGCCTCGGCACACGCGTGGTTGCAGCGAGCGACGAGTTCTTCGCCGCCAAGGAGCGCCTGATAGAGCCCGCCGATCCCGTTTTCATTCCCGACAAGTTCGACGACCACGGCAAATGGATGGACGGCTGGGAAACGCGGCGCCGGCGCTCGCCGGGCCACGACTGGTGCATCGTGAAGCTCGGCCTGCGAGGCGTCGTGCACGGCCTCGACATCGACACCCGCCACTTCACCGGCAATTTCCCGCCGCAGGCATCGGTCGACGGCGCCGTGAGCGAGGCGGAAATACCGGAGGAGGGCGACTGGCGCGAGCTGCACGCGACGGTGGAGCTGGGGCCGGACGCGCATCACTACCTCCCGGTGCGGAACGCACCGGCGATCACGCACCTGCGCCTCAATATCTTTCCCGACGGCGGCGTCGCGCGCCTGCGCGTCTACGGCGAGATCCGCCCGGACTGGCGCCGCTTCGACAAGAGCCGGACGATCGACCTGCTGGCGCTGGAGCACGGCGGCCGCGCGCTGCGCGCGAGCGACGAGCACTTCGGCAGCATGCGCAACCTGAACCTCGCCGGCCGCGGCGTCAACATGGGCGACGGCTGGGAGACGGCGCGCCGCCGCGGCCCGGGCCACGACTGGTGCGTGCTCCAGCTTGGCGCGCCGGGCATCATCGAGCAGGTGGAAATCGACACGGCGCACTTCAAGGGCAACTACCCGGACCGGGCATCGCTGCAGGCGGCGCTGATGACGGAAGGGGCGGAGGACGTGGATCGCGTGGTGCGCGAGAGTGCCCGCTGGAAAGTACTGTTGCCCGAGTCGAAGCTTGGACCCGACGCGCAGCACGTGTTCAGCGACCTCGCGGACCTCGGCCCGGTGTCGCACGTGCGGCTGTCGATGTACCCGGACGGCGGCATCAGCCGGCTGCGGCTTTTCGGGAAGCTGGCGTGAGCAGGCGTCTCGCTCTCGGGATCATTGCAGCGAGCATCTTCGTTGCGGCAATGGGTTCCCTCGCGTCAGGCGCCGAGTGGCTGTCATTCGTTGTCTTGCAGGCCGTACCGATTCCCGCCGGTAACTTCGTCGCGGCCGTTCTTTACATTTCGTTGGCAACGCTGACCGTCTCCACCACGCGTTCCGGTACCGCGACGCGTGCGATCGCCTGGTTGCTGCTCGCGGCCGCGGTCCTGTGGCTTCCGGTGTCGATCTGGCTCGCCGGGAACGTGAACCTCAACTTCACCACGGCATCCTGGCACTCCGGGTTCTGGATGTTCTACACGTACAAGGCTTTGCCGGGCGGGTGCCTGCTGTTGTTTCTGTGGCAGCTCATCCGGCGCACAATACGGCGGTCGAATCGGCCTCATCCCGAGGCGTCGGAAAGAAGCTGAACAATGATCGAGAGACCGAGCCTGTCGCCCCTGCCGTTGACCCCCGAGCGCTTCGCGCCTTTCGGCGACGTTATCGCCACGTCACCGCCCACGCGGCATGCGATGAACGAGGCCCGCTTCGAGCGCTTTGACGACCTCGCGCGGGTGAACGTCGATCCTGCCTCCGGCGGCCGGGTGGCCGTCAGCATCGCCCGCTGCCGGGCGCCGACCGCACTGCCGTACCGCTTCGACACGATCGAGCGCCACCCGCTCGGCAGCCAGGCCTTCGTCCCGCTGAACGGCCAGCGCTTCATCGTCGTCGTGGCGCCGCCCGGCGAGTCGGCCGACATCGACGACCTGCGCGCCTTCGTGACCAACGGCCGCCAGGGCATCAACTACCACCGGGGCGTGTGGCACATGCCGCTGATCGCACTGGAGGCCGGCCAGGAGTTCCTCATCATCGACCGTGCGGGCGAGGGCGCCAACTGCGAAGAGCTGGTCCTGAGCGAGCGCGTCACCCTGCTGGCGCCGTGAGAGCATGAGCGACGTCACCGCTCACCGCGCTTCGATCCTGCACTGCCTGCGCGACCCGTCCGACGACCGCGACCCGATCGCGGCCGGCAGCGTGGAATATTTCGAGGACGGCCTGCTGGTTGTCGCGGATGGCTACGTGGACGAGGTCGGGCCGGCCGAGGACCTGCTCAAGCGCCTGCCGTCGAGCGTGCAGGTGGTCGACCACGGCAACAAGCTCATCATTCCCGGCCTGATCGACTGCCACGTCCATTACCCGCAGATCGACATCATCGCCTCCTACGGCGAGCGCTTGCTCGACTGGTTGGAGAAGTACGCCTATCCGGCGGAACGAGCCTTTGCCGACCCCGAGCATGCGAAGGAGGTGGCGGAGTTCTTTGTGCAGGAGCTGCTGCGGAACGGGACGACCACGGCCTGCGTGTTCGCGACGGTGCATCCGCACTCGGTGGACGCGATCTTCGAGGCGGCAAACCGGTACGGCATGCGGCTGATCGCGGGCAAGGTGCTGATGGATCGGAACTGCCCTGAGGATCTGCGGGATATGCCGGAGACGGGGTACGAGCAGTCGCGGGCGCTGATCGAGAAGTGGCATGGGCGGGATCGGCTGTTGTATGCCGTGACGCCGCGGTTTGCGATTACTTCGAGCGAAGCGCAGCTGCGGGCGGCCGGGCGCTTGCTACAGGAGTTCCCGGACGTTTATCTGCACACGCACCTCGCCGAGAACGAGGAAGAGGTGAAGCGGGTGG
>CAZSKQ010000029.1:0-32785 GCA_964607425.1 uncultured Woeseiaceae bacterium | reverse complement strand
ACCTCTTGCATGCCATGCAAGCGCTCTCCCAGCTGAGCTATAGCCCCGTGGAGGCCGGGACTTTACGTAGCCTGCTGAACCCTGTCAAGCGAGCGCCCGCGCAGGTTTTCCCGGCGAAACATCGTGTTGCGGCAACCGGGAGCGTCGCGTAAATGGCGATTTTCAGGGGCAAAATGGGCTCATTAAGGCCCGAAAGCGGGCTCATTCCGGCGCTCTTTTCCGTCGCATCAGGAACTTGCGTTGGTCCGACCCCGGATGAGGGTGAGGGCGTCGGTGAGGCGGGCCAGGGTGCGGTCGCGGCCGACCAGGGCCAGGGTGACGTCCAGGGGTGGGGAGACGGGGCCGCCCGTTACGGCGACGCGCAGCGGCTGGCCGAGCTTGCCGAGCTTCAGGCCGAAGGCGGCCGCGCCCGCCTCTATCGCCTCGGCGATCGCCTCCTCGGTCCACGATTCCAGGGCGCGCAGGCGCTGCAGGAGATCCTCCAGCGGCTCGAGGATGGCCGGGCGCAGGTGCTTCCTGGCCGCCGCGGGGTCGATCTCGTCGAAATCCTCGTAGCAGTAACGGCAGCTCGCGGCCATCCGCGCGAGCGTCTCGGCGCGCTCGCGGTAGGCTTCTGCGACCCGTGCCGGTGCCGGTCCGTGCGCCGGGTCGAGGCCTTCGCGTTCGAGGAACGGCAGGAGGCGCCGGCCCAGCTCGTCGGCCGGCATGGCGATGATGTGCTGCTGGTTCAGCCAGCGCAGCTTGTCCGGGTTGAACGCGGCCGCCGAGGCGTTGACGTCGGCGATGTCGAACAGCCGGATCATCTCCTCGATCGAGAATATCTCCTGGTCGCCGTGCGACCAGCCGAGGCGCACCAGGTAATTGAGGAGCGCCTCCGGCAGGTAACCCTGCTCACGGTAATCGCGGACATCCACCGCGCCGTGACGCTTGGACAGCTTCGCGCCGTCGGGCCCGTGGATCATCGGCAGGTGCGCGTACGCCGGCGGCTCGACTCCAAGTGCCGCGAGCATATTCAGCTGCCGGGGCGTGTTGTTCAGGTGGTCGTCGCCGCGGATCACGTGGGTGATGCCCATATCCGCGTCGTCGACGATCACGGTGAAGTTGTAGGTCGGCGTACCGTCGGAGCGCGCGATGACGAGGTCGTCGAGCTCCTCGTTCCGGAAGACGACGCGGCCCCGCACCAGGTCATCGACGATCACCTCGCCCGCAAGCGGATTGCGAAACCGTACCACCGGGTCGACCCCGGCGCGCGGCTCGGTGCAATCGCGGCAGCGGCCGTCGTAGCGCACCTTCTCGCCCGCCTCCATCTGCCGGGCGCGCAACGCCTGCAACTCCTCCTTGGTGCAGTAGCAGCGGTAGGCCTTGCCGGATGCGAGCCATTGCTCCATGACCTCGCGGTATCGCCCGAATCGCTCCGTCTGGTAGTATGGGCCTTCGTCGGCTTCCAGTCCGAGCCAGCGCAAGCCATCCAGGATGGCATCTACATTTTCCCGGGTACTGCGCTCCCGATCCGTATCCTCGATCCGCAGCACGAAGGCCCCCTCGTGCCGGCGCGCATACAGCCAGCAGAACAGCGCGGTACGCACACTTCCAATGTGAAGCACTCCGGTCGGACTCGGAGCAAAACGGGTTTTCAGCATGATTTGAGAAACGTCTCGTTCGAATGGCGGACGCCGATTATAGAACAGCGGGTAAGCACGGTCCGGTTGCGATACCCGAAACTGACGACGAGGGCTTCAGGAATATGTGCGGCATTGCAGGCATCATGGAACGCGCGGAACAGCGGCAGCCTGCCGGCATGTCGGCCATGGAGCGGATGCTTGCCGCGCTTGCGCATCGCGGTCCCGACGACGTCGGTAGCGTCCGGGACGGTGCCGGCACTCTCGGGCAGCGGCGCCTGTCCATCATCGACCTGGCCGGCGGCCGCCAGCCGATCTCCAACGAGCGCGGCGACCGGCACATCGTCTGCAACGGCGAGATCTACAACTTCCGCGAGCTGCGCGCGCAACTCGAAGGCCGCGGGTACCGCTTCAGGACCGCAAGCGATACCGAAGTCATCCTGCACCTCTACGAGGAGCACGGCACCGACTGCCTGCGCTACCTGCGGGGGATGTTCGCGTTTGCCATCTGGGACAGCCGCGATAACCGCCTGTTCGCCGCCCGCGACCACCTCGGGCAAAAGCCCCTTTTCTACGCGTGCCGCGACGGGCGGCTCCTGTTCGCTTCGGAGATCAAGGCACTCACGGCAGCGGATGCAGGCTTGCGCAAACTTTCACCACAGGCCCTGGACCAGTATCTCGCGCTCAGGATCATCTGCCCGCCCAAAACGATGTTCCAGGAGGTGCACAAGCTGCCGCCGGCCCATTACCTGCTGTGCAGGCCCGGCGGCGAGCCGGAGATTCATCGCTACTGGGATCTCGATTTCCAGGAGAAAACGCAGGCTAGCGAATCCGGAATTCTCGAGGAACTGCACGCGCTGCTGGTGGACACGTTGCGCTACCACATGGTGAGCGACGTGCCCGTCGGTGCCTTCCTCAGCGGCGGCCTCGACTCCTCGCTGATCGTGGCCATGCTCTGCCGGGATTTACAGGCAGAGGCCCTGCCGACTTTCACGCTGGGCATTCCGCATCCGCGCTTCAACGAAGCGGCGGACGCGCAGCGCATCGCTGAACGCTACCGCACGGACCATCACGAGCTAAACGTTTTGCCGTCCGTCGTCGGCAACCTGCCGGAAGTTGCCTACCACCTGGACGAGCCGTCGGATCCGCTGTCGGTCTGCGCGTGGACGATCTCGAAACTGGCGCGCGACTCCGTGAAGGTAGTGCTCGGCGGCGACGGCGGCGACGAGCTGTTCGGCGGCTATGACCGCTACTACGGCAACCTGTATGCGGGTTGGTACGCGCAGGTGCCGGCAGCGCTGCGGCGCGGGATCGCGGAGCCGCTCCTCTCCGCCGTCCACGATGGCGCCTGGTACAAAGCGCGCAGCCATCAGCTGAAGTGGCTGCACGAACTGTCGTTCCTCGAAGGCGGGCGCCGCTATGCGCGTTCATTGAGTTACTTCCAGTTCACGCCGCCGTTGCGCCGGGAGCTCTATACCGTGCGGCTTTTCGACCTGCTGCGCGGGGCCGATCCCGAAGCCGACATGATCGGCTACTACGACAGCGCGCCGGCCGCAACGCCGGTCGACCGCATGCTTTACACCGATACGCGATCACGGCTGCCCGATCACCCCGTCATGATCTCCGACAGGATGAGCATGGCGCGCGGCCTCGAGGTGCGCAGTCCGTTCATGGATCATCGCCTGGCTGAGTTTTGTGCCCGGCTGCCCTCCAGGCACAAGGTGCGCGGCCTGTCGCTGCGTTACCTGCAGCGCAAACTAGCGGCGCGCTACCTGCCGCGCGCAACGATGCACAAGCCAAAGCAGGGTTTCTCTTCCGCGCTGCCCTATCTCCTGAAGGACGAGTACAAGACCGTGTTCCGCTCGATGCTGCCGCGTTCGCGGCTCGTCGCGGAAGGCTATCTCGCCGCCGGCCCGATCAAAGCGTTGCTGCAGGCACATCTTTCCGATGAGCGCGATCATGGCAATCGCCTGTGGCTCCTCGCCAGCCTCGAAGCGTGGTATCGCATCCATATAGAGTGCCAGTCGGTCGAAGACTTCCGCGGGGAGCTCGGCGACTCCGGCGCCGGCGACACGCGCAGCGCCGCGGCGGCGGGGTAAGAGCGCCAGTGAATACCGTCAGGAACGCAGGGGAGAGCCAGGCATGAGCACAGTCCTCGTTACCGGCGCCACCGGGTTTACCGGCAGCGCGTTGGCGCGCCGCCTGGTGCAGGAAGGCCACCAGGTCACGGCCTTCGTCCGCGAGAGCTCCGACGTCCGCGAGTTGCAGGCGCTGGGCGTGGAATTGGTAGCGCTCGATATCACCGATTACGAGCAGGTGGCGCGGCAGATGCGGCCGTTCGATCGCGTGTTTCACATTGCCGCGAGTTTCCGGCGAGAGCACGCAGACCTCGAGGAGTTCTCGCGCGTCAACGTTCATGCAACCCGTCACCTGCTGCAGTCGGCTCTCGATCAGGGTGTCGGCCGTTTCATACATTGCTCCACGATCGGCGTGCACGGCGGAGTCGACGAGCCCGGCGCCACCGAATCCTGCCGCTTCAAACCGAACGATCATTACCAGCGCAGCAAGCTCGACGGGGAGCAGGTCGCCCACGAGTTCTTCGCGAAAGGCCTGCCCGGCACCGTCGTCAGGCCGGCGGGCATCTACGGGCCGGGCGACCGGCGCTTCGTCAAGCTGTTCAAGGCGATCAAGAAGCGCATGTTCGTGATGATCGGCAGCGGCGAAACCCTGTTTCACATGGTCTATATCGACGACCTGGTGCAGGGTTTTCTCCTGGCAAGCGAGCGGGAGGAAGCCTTGAACGAGGTATTCATCATCGGCAGCGAGCGGCACTGCACGATCAACGAGATCGTCACCGAAGTAGCGCAGGCGCTGCACGTGAAGCGACCGGGCTTGCGCGTTCCCTTCCGTTCCGTCTACCTCGCGGCCGCGGTTTGCGAGGACGTCTACCGATCCCTCGGGCTGTCCTCGCCGCCGCTATACCGGCGCCGCGTCGAGTGGTTCCATATGAACCGATCCTTCAGCATCGACAAGGCGCAGCGCCTGCTCGGCTACCACCCGAAGTTCGACCTGCACCGCGGTATCGAGGCGACCGCCCGCAGTTACGAGGCGCTCGGCCTCATCTAGTGCCCAGTAACAACAGTGTTACTAGCCACCGGCACCCGCCCGGCGCCGCCGCGGCCGCCGGTGTCGCCCCAGCAGGAGGTCGAGCAGGAATACGCCCGGGTCGCCGCGTCGCAGCGCGAGCAGCACCGCATACCAGAGCATCAGGCTGGCGGAGATCATTTCGCCGCCGTCTTCCACGATGCCCACCGCGCCAGCCGCAAGGCTCCTGTCTTCGAACACGGTGTGCGCCATGTCAACGAACACGCCGCAGAAGACGAGGATCGCGATTAGGAGCAGCATGTCACGAGAGACTTTCCTGAAAACATCGGAGCTCCGCCAGTACGCCCATCCGGCCGCGAGCAGCAGCAGGATGCCGCTGACGGCCGCCGCCGCAAGCTCCCCCAAGTCCTGCCGGCGCAGGTTGAAGGGAGGCTCGAAGGCAAGGTGCGCGGCGATCAGCCGCCCCAGCCCCTCGTGTATCTTCGCGGCGTCGTCCAGGAACAGGACCAGGAATACCAGTATCCAGGCAAAGTAACCGTTGCACCCGGTAAACCTCCGGACCCCCTCGAGCAGCGCCGCGATAGCCAGAAACTTGAGATAGCCGAAGAGCTCGGGAAAGCCCCGGTCCATCCCGAGATCGAACCGGACGTCGAGCCACGGCGTCAGGTAATACACCACGTGCAACGCAATGAAGAGCAGGTCGCTCGCCAGAAGGAGCGCCAGCAGCCGCGAGGCACGCCGATCGTGCAGTGCTCGCCAGCCGCCGGCCGCCGGCGCCACCGTCTCGTTCCCCGGCGGGGTCACCGCCCCGCCCTTCGCCGGGCCACCTTCGCAAGGCCGTCGATGCACTCGAGCCTGCCCTGCCGGTTCAGGCTGTGAATCAGCGGGTAGGGCCAGTCGCCGTTGCCGTCGATCGGCATGGGCGGTGACAACTCGACCCAAACGGGATCGAGGCGGAGCACTTCCGACAACCCCAGGCCGCCGCCGTAGCCGGCCGTTCCGTCCTGCAGGGGCAAGAGGATGCGATTGCCATCGCGCACGAAAGCACCCCCCGGCCTCGCGGCGGATTTGTCGATGCGGACGGGATTCATGGGATGCCGCCGCCAGGGACCTTCCAACCCCTCGGCAAGGAACACGACCATCGTATCGGAGCCGTTGCCGGCGCCGTCGCGCTCGCTGCCGAACAGCCAGAACCGGTCCCGGTGCCGGAGCAGGGTGGCATCGAATACCTCGCAGTCGGACAGCAGCACGGCATGCCGTACCCACTCGCGGGGAAAATCGCGCGCACGGTAAAGGACGAGTTGCCCGCCGGCCGCGCTCTCCGGGATCATCCACAGGTCACGACCGTGGGCGAACACCTGCGGGTAGGATAGATGGTGCGGCTCTTCCAGCACCCGGCGCGGCGTGCCGAAGCGGCCGTCCGGCCCGGCCTCGGCAACGGCGATCACACCCTTGCCGAGTGCGTGGACGAATTCCTCCACGAACAGGTAATGACGGCCGTGCCACTCGACTGGAAAGGGATCGGCATAGAAGCGATCCCCGGTGTCCGGCAGGACCGACCACGCCGGTCCCGCGAGCGAGCGCGTCCGCGCGACCCCGGCGCCGTCGAGCCAGCGGTAGCCGATGCGCCAGTGCGGCTCGTGATACCTCAGGTTGCGGAGGGTCTTCAAGGCCAGGCGCGGCAACGCCGAGGACAGGTACGCACCGGCCAGGGCCACGGGACTCGTCGGCGCCTCCGCGGGCGGGGCTTCGGTCCCGGCCACGCGATCGATCGCGGCCGGCGATGCATAGCGCACGACGAAATCGACGACCAGCGTAATCGCGCGCGCGACCACGTCGTCCAGCCCGCGGCTGATGAAGGAGCGGCCGTAGGTCATCGGGGCCGCGTGCGCGACGGCCCTGCCGTCGAGGTACAGGTCGACGACCGGCACACGGCCCCGGCACAGGACTTCCGCCGCCGCCGCGAGCTCCGGGCGGCCCTGGAACAGCACGCTCAGTACCGGGATTCCCGGCGCATCGAAGTTGCCCCCTTCCGACAGGTCGACGGCGATGCGGCCGGGCGTATCGAAAGCCCCGGTTCCGAAACCGGGAACAGGCTCGGTCAGGCTGGTGCCGACCGTCCCGCGAATGCGGCGTTCGGCGGCAAGCAGCAGCTCCAGCAGCCGGTTGCCATCGCCGCCGGTTCGCGCGCTGGAGACCGTGACGCCGTGCCCCACCGCGGCGAGGCGCTCGACAACGTGGCGATGCCACCGGCGCGCGCCGCCGGCGGGCAGGATGACGTTAGCCGCGACCATCCCCGACCCGTTCGCCAGTGCGCGGCCGGGCCGAAGCACGGCCGAGCATGCGCTCGTACAACGCCAGGTAGCGCGACGTCACCGCCTCCAGGGTACAGGCCGACAGCACCCGTTGCGCATTCCCGGCCAGCCGCTCGGCGAGCCCGGGATCGTCGAGGAGACGCAGGGCGGCGGCCGCTGTTGCCTCCGGGTCGTTCACCGGCACGATGAGCACATCCTGCCCGTCCACGTAAACGCCGCGGTAGGCGTCGAGGTCCGTCAGGACCGCCGGGGTTCCGGCCGCGAGCGTTTCCAGGGCGGCCAGGGGAAAGCCTTCACTCAGGGACGGCATCACGCAGACGCTGAACATCGACAGGTACGGGACGACGTCCGGCTGGTGCCCGGCGAAGCAAACGCTGCCGCCAAGTTCCAGGCTGTCGCTGAGACGCTCCAGCCTGGCGCGCAGCGGTCCGGCGCCGACGATCACGAAATGCGCGTCGGGCCGCCGCCGCCGAATCCTGGCCGCGGTCTCAAGGAAGCAGTCGTGGCCTTTTTCCCGGGCAAGCCGCCCGACGATGCCGACGACCGGCGCCTCCGGCGGGATACCGAGGGAAGCGCGCAGCGCTGCGGCGTCAGCGGCCGCCGAAGCCGCGCGGATCGCCGCCACCGGCACGGCATTCCAGATCACCTCCACCGGGGTCGTCCGGACGCAGCGCTCGTCGACCATGAATCGCTTCACCGCTTCCGAAACCGCGATAGCGCCTTGCTGCTGGTCCCCGAGCGCCCGGTCCGCAAGCCGCTGGATGGAAGGCATGCGCGGATCGATGAAGTGCTCCTGGATCACGACCGGCACAGCCGCCAGCCGCCCGAGCAGGCGCCCGAACGTCCATGACGCGTAGCCGTGCAGGTGCAGCAGGGTCGGCTGCCACTCGGCGGCGATCCGCCGCAGGTCCTGCAGCACCCGCACGTCGAATTTGCCGCGCCCGAGACACACGGTGTCAACCCCGTGCTGCTCCAGGAATCCTCGCGCGCCTTCGTCTTCCCTCAGGCCGCAGACGCGCGTGCGGCAACAGTCCTTCGGGTATGCCGGCAGGCGGTAGGCAAGCTGCCGCGCGGGACCGGCGATCTGCGACCCGTCGACGCTCAGCTTGTCCATGACGTGCAGGATTCGAAGCGGCCGCACGCGATCATTGCCTCCGTACGAACAGCGGGCGTGCAGGCTGCCCCTGCGAGACCGTGCCGGCTTCCAGCCGGCCGGTCACCACCGAGCTCGGAGCCACGATGCAGTGATCGGCAATATCGGCCCCGTCCATGACGATAGAGCCCGCGCCGACCCAGACGTCGCTGCCGATGCGTATGCCTTTGGATGTCTTTCCCTGCAGCGCGATCGGAACGTCCAGCCGGTCGTAGTGATAGTCGTTGCCGACGATGCAGACGTTCGGGCTGATGAGCGAGTAATCGCCGATCGAGACTCCGCCCGCGTCAGCCGAAATGAAACAGCAGGTGCCGATGTGCACGTTCGAGCCGATGGTGACGTCGCCATCCGTGGCCTTCAGCTTGGTGAACGAGCTGATCTGGGTGCCCGCCCCTATGCGCAGCCGGGGGCTCAGCTCCACCTCCGCGCGCGGGCTGATCTTGCAACGATACCGCAGCAGGTAATAAAGCGTTACCACGAACGCCGGCACCAGGAACCGCTGTACGACTTTTCTGGCTTCCATCACCCTCCTTCATGTTCTTCGTTTTCGCATACCATTAGACTCGCTTGATCACGAGTGAACCGTAAAGGCGGATGGCGAGTAACGACGGCAAGCAGATGGGATCGCAAGTGCAGCGTCTGGCACAGAATGCGATTGCGCTTGTCGGAAGTGGAATTGTAGCACAACTCGTCTTTACGCTCCTCGAAGTACTGATCGCCCGCAAGCTCGGCGCGAACGCTTACGGCATATTCGCCACGGCCTATGCCTGGACCGTCCTGGGATCGACGGTGATGGGGCACGGCACGGCCTTGTGGATGGTTCAGGAAGGCTCGCGCGGGCAATCGCGCATCCCGGCATTGCTCGGCTCGAGCCTGCTCGCCAGCGGCATCATCTTCGTCGCCCTCTACGGGCTCCTGGCTGTCGGCGCGCTCATGCTGCCGCCAAATCCCGTCATTGTTTTCCTCCTGCTGCTTCTGCCGTACGGTCTCATACTCGCCGTGCAGACCAACCTGGCCGCGGTCTATTCCTGTTTCCAGACCATGCACGTCAGCGCGCTGTTCCAGGGCCTGGCACCCGTTGCCATCCTGGCGTTCTGGTTTGCCTGGTCGGCCGACACTTTGGCACTCGAGGACGTCGGACTCGCCTACGTCATCGGCGGCGGGCTGGTCACCGGCGCCTGGATGCTGGTGTCGTTCCGGCGGGTCCGCCCGCAATGGAGCCTCCGCCATGCCCTGGAAACAGTAAAGGCGAGCAACCACTATGCCCTCAGCAACTTTCTCGGCTTCATCTACTACCGCGTCGACATCATCATGCTGTCCGCGCTAGCGGGCGTCCGGGAAGCGGGGATTTACGCCGCGGCCTTCAAGCTGGTCGAACTTGTCCTGAAGTTCGCGGTGGTGTCCGGGCGCGTATTCGCCCCGGCGATCTTCAAGGCAAGCCAGGAACCCGGAAAGGCGTACCTGGTTTACGCCAGCATGATGACGCGCTTTCTCGCGGTCGCCGGCCTGGCGTCAGGCGTCGTCACCTTCTTCCTTGCGGAAGATCTGATCCTGCTGCTGTTCGGCGAAAGCTACGCCGCGAGCGCCCCTGTCCTGCGCATCCTCGGCGGCGTGATGGCGACTCGCGGCATGATGGTGGCGCTGCAACTGCTGCTGTCGAGCGTCGACCTGCATTTCCGGCGAGTAGCAAGCCTGGGGGCGACCGTTCTCGCGCACGTCGGCGCGAACGCCGTCCTGATCCCGCTGTTCGGCGCGCAAGGCGCGGCGTGGGCCGGCCTGTTCAGCGGCGTCCTGCTCATCGTCCTGTACGTGCGCTCCTGCTCCGGCCGGCGTGATTTCCGTTTCCGGCGCTGGCTGCTGATGCCGTCCCTCATGGGCATCGCGATAGCCGCCGCCACTCTCATGACGGACGTCAACGCCGTGGTCGCGGCCGCCCTTTCCCTGGCCGCTTTCCTCGCCTGCCTCCTCGCAACCGGTTTCGTGCGGCGCGACGAGATTTATTTCGTCCTGCGCTCGGTATTGCCGACGGGATCGCCGTGACCGCCGCATCCGCGTTTTGAATGTAGCCGCGAGTTGGCGAAAACATCAGGGCCGGGATACGGAGTCGCGGCTATGGGCGATCGGCGGTGCGGCTTCGCGGCCCTCGACGTGGCGAGGTCTCTCGGCGCCCCCGAAGTTATCGGCAAGGCGATCGCCGAGCTCACCGAAGGTATCCGACACCAGCGGCACCACCACCGGCCGCGGGCGAAACCACCCGCGCAAGGCGATCGCCGTGGACAAAACCGGTAACGGCGTGAGCAGGACTATCCACGTCAGCACGCGTGCATAAAGCCGGGCGCGCCGCGACATGATCTCCTGCCGGTGTTTCCTGCTTGCAAAGCTCGTGTTCGGGGTGAACGCGTCTTCCCGCGACTGCGTATCGCGATCCAGGCCGAGCTCGTCCAACAGGCGTGCTTCTTCACCGGCGGGATCGGCCCGGAGGCGGTCGTAATCCATTTCGACGGCCGGATATCGCCGGCACAGCCGGTTCAGCAGCTTTCGTTGGTAGGCGCAGTTCCATGCGGCCCTGAAAAGATTGCGCTTGCCGGACCAGGCTTGCAGCCCGAGCGTCGAGCGCACCGTGTCCATCAGCTCCCGCCTGATTACCACGATGCGCGCCTGCTTGAAGTGCGCAGCCACTTTTTCCGCGTTGAGCGGGCTGGTCTTCTGCAACCAATACGCTTTGTGATGCCGGACGGCGTATGCGCTCATCAAAACGTCGAATAGCTGCAGTCCGCTGGTGGGTCTCGGGCGCAGGCCGTAGAACAGCTCCTTGTCCACGCCGGTGCACCTGAAGAAGTGCGTTGCTGCCCACAGCTCCACGAGCCCGATGTACTCGTCGGGTGAGGACAGGTCGAACTTGTCCGGCAGCGGCCCGAACATGTTCGTTTCCACGATCCCGTTGGTCCTCGGGCTTTGCACGGCGATCACGTCCCGGTGGCGCGCGATGATGTTCGAGAGCCATTTGGTTCCCGACCGGTTCATGCCGACGACTATGATCGGGCGGACCGCCGGCGCCGTCATCTCGTGCTCGCGCGCCTTGGGGACGTTACCGGGCAGCATAGGGAACAGCCTCGTCGGCAGGCGCCAGCTCGACGACGATGGGCAGGTGGTCGGAACCGAAATTCCCGCCCGTTTTGAAGCTCTCGACCAGCAGGGCGTCCGACACCAGGCAGTGGTCGATCGGAATTCCCAGCAGGCCGAAACCGGCCGGCCAGGTGGGGAGATAGCCCTGGCCCAGCGCCGCGTTCTTCATTTGCGCGGTGGACGCGAGCTGCCGGTACCAGGGCGACCAGGGCGTCGTGTTCAGGTCTCCGATGAGAATTTTCGCCGCGTTGTCGTCGTCGCGTAACATCTCCGAAAGCCGGGCGAACTGTGCGTTGCGCATTCTCGCCCTGGCCGGACTCGTCGGGGCGCGCACGTGCGCCAGCACCAGCGTGACCGGCTGCTGCCCGAGATCGAGCTCGACCGCCACCGCGGTCTGCAGGCCGTCCTCGGAGTACGGGCTCTCCGGCAGCGGGCGAAACGGCAGCCTGCTGTACAGCGCAAGGCCGTAGGCTCCCTCTTCCGGCCGGAACACCGTCCAGGGATACTCCGCCTCCAGCACCGACAGGCCATCGAGCCAGGCCCGATCGACCTCCAGCAGGCCCAGCACGTCGGGGTCCTGCTCGCGCACCTGCTCGAGCAACGCCGCATAGTCGGCATTGCGGAAATACACGTTCGCCGACATCAGCCGGACAGGCTGCTCCGCTGCCCGGACGACGGCCGGGCCGGCCACGATCCAGGGCACAAGCGGTGCCGCATTGGCGGCCACCGATAATGCCGCCAGTGCGGCTACGAACAGCCGGCGCCGCATCAGCGCGGCAACCAGCAACACCGTCGATCCGAGTGCCAGCTGGAAGCGGAAATGCGTGCTCAGTTCCAGCAGCCACGAGGCGCGTGCCAGGAAGGACGCCGCGGTAACAAGGACGGCCACCAGCGCCGCGCCGGCCAGCACGCGATCCACGGAGGCAGCCGCGTCGCGCTCACCCGGGGCGAGCCAGCGGCCGGCGGCAGTATATGTCGTATTATGGCGGTTCACTGCGCGTGCTCCGGGCCGCGCGAGGGGCGCTGCCCGTCAGGCCTGTCGTGGTCACCGATCATCGCCTCCATCTCGCCGGCCGTGTTGATCGCCTGTATCTCAGCCATGCTGAGCTTGATGCCGAAAGCCTCTTCGACCGCCGTGACCAGCCGCAGGTGATTCAGCGAATCCCACGCCGGCTCCGACCGGCGGCTCGTAGCCGGCGTCACCGTTGCGGGGTCGAGGCCCAGCGTATCCGCAAGCACCGAGCGCAGTTCCGGGTTCATCTGCCGTCCTCCCTTGTGTTCACTTTCACTTCCCGCACGCGGCAGGGTCGCGGCCGCCCGGCCGCCGCGGCAATGCGCCAGGTTTGCGCGCCGTTGCCACCCTCCTCCACGAGCTCGAAACCCTCGCCTTCGTAAAACCGGGCCGCCGCGCGATTCTTCGCGGTCGGCAGGAACCGGCCTTGCAGCATTCCGGCGCCCGTTGCAAACACCCGGCTCTTGATGTGGTTGCAAACGGCGGTCTCCACCTCACGGCCCAGCGCCCGGCAGCTCAGGAGGAAGCTGTCGATTTCGGGCAGATCGCGGTCCATGCGCACGATCCACGCGCCGACCAGGCCGAGATCGCCGAAATTGTCACGCACCCGGACCCATTCGAACAGCCACTCCCCGGAGTCCGCGAAATGCGTAAGCTCCGCCGGCGTATAGCGCCTGGTGGTCAGGTTGAACTGGTTGGTTTTGCCGAAGAGCTGGTGCAGCCGCGGCAACTCGGCTTGGGTGGCGCGCCCGATCTCCAGGCAGGTGCCGAGGCTCTCGAGGTAGCTGCCGAGATCGGCCGCGCGGCGGCGGCTGTCGGCGCGGGCCGCGTTGTCACGGTACTGGACCGTCTTCCGTACGTCCTCCTCGGTCAGCTGCAGCTTGTCGAAATGCCAGCAATCGAGCAGCGCGGCGGCGCCGGCTGCCGGATCGGGCGGCAGCGCGATGACCTCCACCTCCGGCAGCATCTGCCGGATGAGCTCGCATTCAACCGGGTTGTCGTCGACGAACACGACGCTATCCAGCCCGATGTTCAGCTCGCGCGCGATTTGCCGGATGTTGACGTGCTTGTGCTCCCAGTTGATGCGCGCCGCGGCGAAATCCTCGAGACGGAGCGGCATGTCCAGGCGTGCGAAAGCCTCCAGAACGTCCTCGCGGTTGTTCTTGCTGACGATTCCCAGCACGACTCCGCGCGCCTTGATGTCGAGCACGGCGTGCTGGAGTTCGAGGAATGCTTCACCCGTCGGATCGCCGGGCTGGATCTTCAGGCCGTCCAACCCGTCCTCGCCGACGATGCCGCCCCACAGGGTGTGGTCCAGGTCGAGCAGCAGGCACTTCTTCGCCGGGCGGGCGAGCGCTCGCAGCGCACGCGCGGCCAGCTCGCCCGCGGCCTTCAGGCCCGGTCCGCTCCATTCGATTTTCGCGAGGTGATACATGGCCGGGTTCCAGCTTGCGAGTGTCCCCGCCCGCGCCATGGCGGCCTCCACGTCCAGCACATGCACCCGCGGATCGTCGCGCCAGGTGGCGGCCAGCTCGCCGTTCAGCCAGCCGTGGAGCGCGGCATCGCCGCCCGGGCTGCCCGTATCCGCAAGGCCCAGCCCGGCGCGTGGCGGGCGCGGGAAATTACAGACGAGGAGCGTGACCGCCGTGCGCTCGCGCGCGGCATCGACCCACTGCCGCAGCTGCGCGAGTGCCTGTTCCGCCTCTTTCCGCCTGGCGGCGGCCGGCAGGCCGGCGCCGCCGGATACGAGCCGCGGCGCAAGCCCGCGCAAGGACAGTGACAGGACGATGGCGTCGGGGCCGAAGCGGTGCAGCTCGCTGCCGGCATCGAGAATCGCCTGGAAATACTGGCCGAAAGGGCCGGCGCGGTTCGCAAGCGTTACACCGTGAGTGAACGCGAGCGCGGTCGCCTCCCGCAAAAGCGGGTCGAGCGTGTGATTGCCGAGCCACGCCACGCGCAGGTCGGCAAGCTCCTCGCAGCCGGCGACGCGGCGCCAGATACGTTCGACATCGCCCGTGCGGAGTGCGTGCCCGGCGAGTTCCACGCGCAGGGCTTCGAGGCCGGCAGCGCGGTCGACCGCATTCCCCGCCGCGCTCATCGGCTTGGCTCCAGGCGGCATTCGAGCTCACTGAACAGGCTGTCGACCCGCTTGCGAAATATGGGCCAGCTATGCTCGTGGCGTATCAGGGAGCGGGCGTTCTGCGCGAGACGCGCGCGTTCCCCCGGGTCGTCGAGCAGCCGCGCGATTGTCGCCGCCATTGCGGCAGGCTCGGGCTCCGCCAGGGCGGCCTCGCGACCGGTCATCACCTGGGTGTGCGTCGGCAGGGCTGTCGCGACGACGGCCACCCCGGAATCGAGATAGCTGTAGATCTTCATCGGCGTGTTGTTGCCGTAGATCCGGGGCGAGACAAGCAGGTCCGCCTGCTTCAGGTAGCCGCCGAGTGCCGCCACCGGTCTCGGCCCCGTCAGGTGTACGCTGCCGGCTATCCCCAGGTGACGGGCGTGCGCCCGGTACTTGCGGATGTCGGGCGAGCTACCGCCGATGACGACGAGCCGCGCGTCGGAATGCGTGCGCAAAACCCGGGCAAAGCTGTCGAAGAGCAGCTCCATGCCCTGGTAATGCTCGAGGTTACCCACGTACAAAAGCAGCGGCCCCTCGATCTCGAACTCGCGGCGCAGGTTGCCCGCGGACTCGCCGGGCGTCTCGGAAATGAGGCTCACGTCCTTCAACACGCGTACGATCCCGCGCGAGCACAGCCGTGCATTCACGGCGAGATCCTCGCACATGGGAACGACCGCAATCGCCTGGCGCATTGGCAGTGTCTCGATCCAGTGCAGCAGCCTGCCCGCCGGGCGCAGCCAGCGGAACTGGCTCACGAGCTGCAGCGCCATCGACGAATCCATGTCGAAGACATAGGGCACGCGGTAAATCCTGCCGAGGGCGAGCGCAATGAAACTCGCTTCCTCCACCGCGTGCACGAGGTCGTAACGCTTCGCGCGCATCATCCGGGATGCCTCGCGCAGCAGGAAGATATCGCACCACGCTTTCTTCCATGAAAACCCCGGTGGAATCGACGCCGGTGCGAGCGGCGGGTGGCTGCGCGTGACCGTTACGCCCGAATGCCGGCGGTCATTGCCGACGTGGAACGTCAGCAGGTCGATTTCGTCGCCGCGTTCGGAAAGCGCTTTCAACATCAGGTCCACCGCGATGGGCGTCCCGCGCTCTTCGAACCAGGGCTGCGGTGCGATGAACAGGATCCTCATGACCGCGCGCGGTTCCGGGAACGCCGTTGCAACCGCAGCTTGAGCTGGTTTGTAACGAATCCCCGCACCGGCATCGGCCGGCCCAGGATTTCAACGGGCGTGTCGGCTTCGAGCGCGCGCCTCAGCTGCTCGTGCGGCGCGCTGCCGCCGTCATCACCGGCACGAATGCGAAAGCCGTAGCTGCCGATGCGCTGTTCCTCGCCGGCGAGCGGCAAGGGATCGGTACCGGCGACTACCCGCATGCCCCGCTCTGCCGCCGCCTCGAACTGCCGTATGCGCGACCATGTCCGGGGCCGCCCGCCGTTATCGGCCAGCATGACGTCGGGCCGCCCCGCCTCGGACTCGATGAGGCGGGTCAGCTCGCGGCCGCGCCGGCCCAGCCACTTGCCGGCACCCCAGGCAAGAATCGCCCAACCGCGCGCCCCCCGGATGCGCTCCACCATGTCCGCGAGCGGCAAGCCCGAAGGAAGACTGGCGCCACAGCCGATGCCGAGAACCTCCAGGCCCTCGCGCGTGATGAGCTGCTGGCCGCGAATGGCTGTAATGCTGCAGCCGCCGGCCCGCCGGAACGTAACGGAACGGCCGTCGCCGTGCTCGCGCCGCCACCCACCGTGGTTCTGACCTCCCGGCTCGCTGAGCAGGCGCTCGTAACCCGTGACCCCCTCGGGGTCCGCGACGAGCAACATGCCGAGCCGCTCCGCCCCGCCGCCTGCCCCGCCCAGCCGGAACAGGTTCCGGCCGGCCGCATCCAGCAGGACGCGGATGTGCATGAACGGATAGATGTGCACGTGCGCATCCACCACGAGGTCAGTTGGTTGCTTGTCGGTTGCCGGGCTGAGCATTCTTCCTCTTGATTACGTTGATCACGCCAGTAACGCCATCGTTGTATTATCGAATCAATGGTCGTGTCGCCTCCCGCAATAACCCGGCGCAAAGCGGCAAGGTTGCGGCAGCGAAAAGCGAGGGGGCACGACAGTAGGAACGAGCGCTTTCAGGATCGGGCGGCTCTGCCGGCGCCGATCGACTCGTATCAGCTTCCTGGCACCGGGAGTGACGTGTTGCAAGCCGCCAGTTTCAGAGGACCCGTTGCGACGTGGTCGGCCGATGGACCAGACGGTGTAAGGGCGGCAGGGCGCGCCGGATGACCGCCAGCGGCGCCAGGGGCATGGGCTCGCAAGTGCAGCGGCTGGCACAGAACGCCCTGGCGCTGGTCGCCGGTGGAATAGTAGCACAACTGGTCTTTACGCTACTCGAAGTCCTGGTCGCCCGCAAACTGGGCGCCGAGGCCTATGGAACCTTTGTCACGGCCTACTCATGGTCGCTCCTCGGCTCGGTTTTCATGGGGCTGGGCACGGCGCTGTGGACTATCCAGGAGGGCTCGCGGGACCACTCGCGCATTCCGGCGCTGCTCGGTGCCAGCCTCATGGTGAATGTGCTCGTGTTCGCCGCCATGTACGGGCTCCTGGTGCTCGCAAATTACTGGTTTGCCGGCAACGCGGTGCTCGCCCTGATGCTGCTCATCCTGCCCTATGGCTTGATCCTCGCGGTGCAGACCAGCGTCAGCGCGTATTACTCGTGCTACCAGACGATGCACGTCAACGGCTTTTTCCAGGGACTCGCACCCGTCGCCGTGCTGATGTTCTATCTCCTGTACTCCGCGAATGGACTCTCGCTCGAGGACGTGGCCTTCGCCTACGTCGTGGGTGCCGGAATCGTAACGTCCGTGTGGGTGGCCTACGCGATCAGGAGTGTCAGGCCGCAGGTAAGCTGGCGCAATATCGGGCAGGTCCTCAAGTCCAGCAACCAGTATGCGCTCAGCAACATCCTCGGCATGGCCTACTTCCGCGTCGATGTGGTCATGCTGTCCGCGCTGGGGGGAATCCGCGAAGCCGGCATTTACGCCGCGGCTTTCAAGCTAGTCGAACTGGTGACGAAGGTTGCTATCGTGGCGGGGCGCGTGTTTGAGCCTGCGATCTTCAAGGCCAGTCACGAACCGGGCAAGGTGTACAGCGTGCTCGTCAGCATGATGACACGGGCCATGGCAATCGCGGGGCTGGTCGCCGGGGTTGCCGCGTTCATACTGGCGGAAGACCTGGTCCTGCTGCTGTTCGGCGAGACCTACGCAGCCAGCGCGCCTGTCCTGCGCATCCTCGCGGGTGTCATGGCAACGCGCTGCATGATGGTGGCGATGCAATTGCTGTTGTCGAGCGTCGACCTGCACTTCGAGCGCGTGGCCGCGCTTGGCGTTGCCGTCGCGGTGCACGTCGCCGCCAATGCCGTACTTATCCCGACCCTGGGCGCCGAGGGTGCGGCATGGGCGGCGCTGTTCAGCAGTACACTCATGATACTGCTGTGCGCGTTCGCGGCCCGCGGACGCCGGTTCGATTTCCAGCGCTGGCTGCTGATGCCGAGCGCGCTCGCGGCCGTGGTTGCCGCGGGGGCGCTGCTTGCCAATGCCAACCCGGTGGTCGCCGCCGTCATCTCCGTGTCGACGTTCCTGGCGAGCCTGCTCGCATTTGGCTTCGTGCGTGGCGACGAGATCCGCTTCGTGCTGCGCGCGGTCAAGCCGACCGGTTCCCGCGGATGACCGCGGCGGATCGCGGCAATGCGCCTTTCTTCCTGGTCGGCTGCAGCCGCTCCGGAACGTCGTTGCTGCAGGCACTGATCGACAGTCATCCGGATGTCGCCATACCGCCGGAGAGCCACGTCTACCTGCGTTTCGGTCCCATCGTTCACACGTATGGCGACCTCGCAGCCGCACGTAACCGCGCCCGGCTGCTCGATGCCATGCTTCGCGATGCATTCATCGTGCAGTGGCGGCTCGAGGTGACGAGCGCCGACGTCGAGCGGCGCCTGCAGGAACCGTCGTTCGCCGGCATCCTGGATACACTGTTTCGCCTGTATGCGGAACGGCAGGGTGCGCGGCGCTGGGGCGACAAGACCCCGGAGCACATTCGGCACCTCCGCGAAATCCGGCGCGACTTTCCCGGCGCCAGGCTGATTCACCTGGTACGCGACGGCCGCGACGTGGCGGAGGCCATGCGGCGCATGATCTTCTACCCGGTGACCGCCTACGGGGCGGCGCGGGTATGGCGCGACGAGGTGCGGCACTGGGCAGCCTTCGTCGACGCCGAGGGCGAAGCCGACACCCTGGTTGTGCGTTACGAAGATCTCGTGACGTCACCGACCGAAGTGATCGCTACGGTTTTCCGGTTCCTCGACGAGCCGGTGGTCGATACGGTGGGCACCTATGCCGATTCCACGCTCAGCCACCGCCTCGATGCGCAGGGGCCATGGCACGCGTCGCTGCGCCAGGGCATCAGCGCCGGTAAGGTCGGCATCTACAAGCAAAAATTCACGCCGCGGGAAATCGAAGTACTGGAGTACATCGCGGGCGACGACCTGAGAGCTTACGGTTACCGGACCGCGCATAGCGCTCCGCGCGCGCCGACGCTTCGCGAGAAGGCGTACGCATCGTTCGCCGACCGACTGGTGCGCTGGTACCGCAAGCTGCACCATCCGCAGGTATTCGCAGAGAATTTCCAGTACCGCTGGCGGATCGCGTATCGCTCGCTTTGCGGCGGTGCGCGCAAATCCATTGGCGTGCCATGAGGGGTTGCGGGGGCTAATGCGCGGCGGGCGACGCCGGGGCAGCCGCCGCGATCCATGGCCCGGTGCTTCCGGCGGCGCCGGTTGATTCGCCCGGGCGCTCCCCGTAAACTGCTGAAAAGTCGGTCGTTGGCCGGCAGTTGTCGATCGCGCTCCTGTCGCGGTTTGCCGACAGCACCACCCTACACAGGCATCGAGCCTGCCCCCGTACAGCCTTGGACAACCGTCACGCCCCCTTGCTGACGGATCGCCCCCGGGGCGGCTCCTACATACGAATACTTCAAGAACCAGTGGATTGCCCATGCGATCGATTATTGTCAAAGCATTACTGTTTTCCCTCTGCGCGTTGGCCGTTACGGTCCAGGCACAGGAACAAGAACCGCAGCCGGCCGCGAACGAACCCGGTTACCGCGTCAACGCGGGCGACCGGCTGGACATCTCGGTCTGGAAGGAGGAAGACCTGCAGCGGCAGGTTTTGGTGCGCCCCGACGGTGCCTTCTCCTTTCCGCTTGCCGGCCAGATCATGGCGGAGGGCCGCACGGTTGCCGCGATCCAGGCGGAACTGGAGGAGCGGCTGTCGCGCTACATCCCTGATCTCGTCTCCACCGTCACGGTGGTAGACGTGAACGGGAACCGGATCTACGTCATCGGCCAGGTCACCGCGCCGGGATCGTTCGTCATGAACCCGGTACTGGACGTGATGCAGGCGCTCGCCATGGCCGGCGGCACCACGCCCTTTGCGGCGCTGAAGGACATTCGCATCCTGCGCCGCGAGAACGGCGTGCAGAAGGCATACGGATTCGATTACACGCAAGTTGCCGACGGCCGGTCGCTGGAGCAGAACGTGCAGCTGCAAAGCGGCGACGTGGTCGTCGTGCCCTGAGGCGGCGTCGCGGCTGCGCCGCGCAGGCCCTGCAGGAAGTAAACCGCGTGTGACGCCCCGGAACCGGTCGCGGCGTCGGCCTACATCCCATACATGAGCTTTCGGGGAAGCGCGCCGGCGCATGCGGCGCCCGTGCATACCCGAACCGGACAACCGGAGCGGAGTGGATCATGAGTTGCAGAGAACGTCGACAGAATAGGACCGGCAACGCGGCACCGCGTGCGCGCGCGGCATTCGCCTGCACCCTGGTGGCCGCGGGAATGTGCGTCCTGATGCCGGCGCCGTCCGCGGCACAGCAATGGCTGTTCACACCGGAAATCGAAATCGGTGCCCATCACGTGGACAATCCCCGCCTCGCGGAGAACACCGAAACGGACACCATTACCGGCGGATTGCTCGACGCCGGGCTTGCCTTCCGGCGTAACACGGAGACCTCATCGGTGCTTCTCAGGCCACGAGCCGCCATCTATCGCTACACCGATGCGCCCGACGAAGATTCGGAAGCCTACTTTTTGGATTTCAGCGCGCAAACCGAGAACCAGCGCAGCCTCTGGCGCATCGACGGCAATTACCGGCAGGAGCAGGTGTTCCGGGGCGAGACGACTTCGGCGGAATTCGAGGACGTGGGCATCGACGATGACGTGCAGACCGGCACGGGCCGCACCTTCACCAGGCGCCAGCGCGACCTGTGGCGCGTTAGCCCCGGCGTGACGCTGGATCTCACGCAAACCACGGCCCTGCGCATCGACTTGAGCTACCTGGACGTGCAATACGACCTGGAGGAACCCGGGGAGGCGACTGACTACAACAACAGCCGGGTCGAGGCCGGGATCGCTCACGCATTGTCGCCGCACAGCGAGATCTCGGCCGCCGTGTTCGCCGCGCGCTACGATCCAAAGCAGAGCGCGCGCGAGACGGACAGCGCGGGGGCCCGGGTTCGCTACCAGCAGGGCATCTCCGACATCTCCACGTTCTACATCGACGTGGGCGTGCAGGAATCCGAAACCGAGGCGATCTCCGACCCCGGTTTCGACATCTCCAAGACCTCGTTTCTCTGGAACCTCGGGCTCGACCGGCAACTCGAAGTAACGCGCTGGCGGTTCGAGGTCGGACGGCAGGTAACCCCCAGCGGCTCCGGCACGCTGGTCGAGCGCGACATGGTCCGCGTCCTCATGGACCGCCAGCTCCGGCCGCGTTGGGCACTGGGCCTGTCCGCCGTCGCGCTGACCACGGATTCGGTTGCCGAGGAAGGCACCGTCGCCGCCAACGACCGCGACTACCTGCAGGGTCGTGCTTCGCTCGCCTGGCAGTGGACGCAAAGCTGGACCGTCGAGGGCCTCTACAGCCTGACCCACCAGGATTTCGCGGACATTCCAGGGGACGCGCAGGAGCACGAAGTTCGCCTTTCCTTCATCTACCGCCCGCCCATACCGACCGAGTGACGGGCGGCCTGACTGACCAGAGAGCTCACATGGCCACCACCACTGACGACTACACTCTCAAGGACTACCTGAACGCGCTGCGTCGGCGAGCGGGGCTGTTCTTCGGCGTACTGGCTCTCCTGCTGGGCATCGCCATCGCCCTGGCGGTGCTGCCGCCGGACACGTACCGCTCGACCGCGGAAATGCGCATCGATCTCGAGGGCCCGAACGTCGAGCTGCTGGAGCCGATTGCGCTGACGACTTACGCCGACCAGTACATCAAGTCGCTCGAGCAGAAGGTGATGACCAACGACAACCTCGGCAGGTGGATCGAGGCATCCAATGCCTACGGTTACCAGGACGACGACGTCAGTGACAAAATTACCCAGCTGCGCGAAGACATCCAGGTGCAGATGGTCTTCACATCCGTGATCGAGGAGCGGACCGGTGAAGAGGTGGATCTCATCACCGGTTTCACCACCTCTTTCACGGCCCGTGACCCGGAGGTGGCGCGCATCGTGGCGGAGAACGTCGCCGCGGCCTTCCTCGAGGAGGACCGCGTGACCCGCGTGGACCAGGCGAGCGCGGCGGCCAGCTTCCTGCAGGAGCAGATCAGCGCCAAACGCGAAGAGATTGCCGGCATCGAAGCGGAAATCGCCCGTTTCAAGGAGGCGCACGCGGGCAGCATGCCGGACCTCATGGTCCTCAACATGACGGCACTCGACCGCACGACCCAGGAGCTCAACCAGGTGGAGCGTGAGCTGCGTACCTTGCAGCAGGACCGGTTCTTTCGGGAAGCGCAGCTGCAGGAAATCGAGGCAACCGCCGGCGGCTCCGCCACGCAGCTCGCGGCGCTGGAGGCGGAATACCTGCGCGCGGTCGCGCTGTACGGCCCCGAGCATCCCGACGTCCTGCGCACGAAGCGCCAGATAGCCGCCCTCACCGGAGACGCCAGCGGCGGCGGCGCCTCGACGGTGGAGCAGCTCGAAGCGCGGCTCGCGGCGCTGCAGGAACGCTATTCCGACGAGCATCCCGATGTCATCGCGCTGAAGCGCGAGCTCGAGGCGGCGCGTGCCAAGGGGCTCACCGGCTCCACCTTGAGCGATCCGCTCTACCTGCAGTTGCGCGCGCAGATCAACGCAATCGACTCGCAGATCGAGGGGCTGCGCACCCGGGCCGGGGAGCTGCGCAACGATCGCGCCGACCTGCAAAACCGGATCGCCTCCATGCCGCAGGTCGAGCGCGAGTTCCAGGACCTGCAACGGAACCTGCAGACCGCGACGCTGGCATTCGACAACCTGCGGCAGCGATTATCGCAAGCGCAGCAGATCGAGTCCTTCGAATCCGGGGAGCGCGGCGCGCGGTTGCAGTTGATGCGAGCCGCGCGGGCGCCGGACCTCCCGACAGGTCCGCCGCGCCTCGCCATAGCCATCCTTGGCCTGTTCGTCGCCACCACCTTCGCCGGCGGCGCCACCTTTTTTGCCGAGATTTCCGACAACACTATACGCGGCCGAAAGGACATCCTCAGCGTCATGCACACCCACGCTATCGCAGCCGTACCGGTCGTGCAGAACTCGGTCAACCGTGCCGAACGCCGGCGCCACGTATTCGTGGTCGGAACAAGCGCCCTGATGCTGGGCGCGATCATTTTCCTGATCATCGGTGCGATTACCGGATGATTCTCCCGAACAATCAAGAGGCGGTACAACCATGACGTCGATCATACAAAAGGTGCTGGAAGCGGAGAAAAAGCGCAGTGCCGGCGCCGGGCGGCAGCACGAGCGGCGGCCGCTCGGGGAAGCCACGCGCGAATCCGGGCCGCCTACCGGCATGTTCAAGTCGCTGTCCAGATCGGCGGTCGAATCCGACTCGATGGAAAGAAACAGGATTCTGCCGGCTATCGACGACCGCGGCGCCGTCACTGCCTACAAGATGCTGCGCACACGCGTGCTGCAGCGCATGCGCAGCAACGGCTGGCATTCCCTGATCGTCACCGGCGCGGGCGTAGGAGAAGGCAAGACGCTGACCGCGTGCAACCTTGCGGTCAGCCTGTCGAACGACGTCAACCAGGCCGTAGTGCTTATCGACCTCGACCTGCAGCGGCCGTCCCTCGCCGCCTGTTTCGGTCTCGACGTCAGGGCCAGCATCGGCGACTACCTGGTTGGCAGTGCGGAGCTCGAAGAGATCGTCTACGCGCCCGCCGGCATCGACCGGCTGGTCATCCTGCCCAACCGCGATCCCGTCCCCAATTCCTCGGAGCTGCTGGCATCGCCGCGCATGCGCAAGCTGCTCGAGCAGCTGCACGAGCAAAACGCCGACATCATCACCGTGTTCGACATGCCGCCTGTGCTTGCCTGCGATGACGTGCTCGCATTTTCCCCGTACGCGGACGCAATCCTGATGGTCGTCGCGGAGGGCAAGACGGAACGCGCCGCCCTCTCGCGCACGATGGAGATGCTGGGCGATCGTAACCTTTTGGGGGTGGTCTTGAACCAGTCGCGTGAGAAAGGATCGGCATCAACCTATTATTACTAGGTCGCATTTGCCGGAATACGGCTTCCTGCCGGTACTGCCGCCCGCACCAGGCACGATCCGCCTTGCCGCCACCCATAATTAACAACAGCCGCAGCAGCCATTGCCGACCCTGATCAAATCCACGCTGATCCTCGCGTTCGCGAGGATCACCAACTTCGCACTGCTGTTCTTCAGCCCGGTCCTGCTGGTGCGAATCCTGGATCAGGCTTCGTTCGGGCAATATCGCGAATTCGTGGCCTGGGCGACAATCGCGACGAGCATCGCGGCCTTCTCCATCAGCAGCAACCTGCTCTATTTCGTTCCGCGCCACCCCGAGAATACCAGGCGGTATGTCAGCCACAGCAACTGGTTGAGCCTGGCGATGTCGATTTTGGCTTGCGCCATGCTATGGCTTTTCGCCGACCGGATTCGCGAGAGCTCGAGCTTCGATTTCGTGCTCCCGCTGGCCCTCTACGTCCTGCTGTTCGTAAACGTCAGCTTCCTGGATTACTACTGGGTTGCCACCAGGCAACCGAAATATATCTTCTACTATTCCACGGGCCGGACGATCGTGCGTCTTGCCGCCGTCCTCGGCACCGCGTGGGTGACCCGTTCCGTCGAGGCAATCCTCTTCGCGCTCATAGCCGTCGAAGGGCTAAGGGTGCTCGTGGTACTCGTGATCTCCGGCGCATCCCGCCTGCTGACGTTCGGCATCGACCGCCGTCTCCTCGCCGACCAGGTGTGGTTCATCCTGCCCCTCGGCCTCGGCACCACGCTGAGCTACATACACCAGTACATCGGCCAGGTCGTCATCTCGGCGAAGCTCGGTGTCGTAGCACTCGCTATCTATGCCGTGGCGAGTTACAACGTACCGATTGTCCGGATCGTGCGCGCTTCGATCGGTGAATCCATCTTCCCCGACATGGTTCGCGAGGCAGCGGGGGACCAGGGCGACCGGCTGCGCCTGTGGAAGCACGCGACTGTCGCCTACTCCTTTCTGATTCTCCCCGCGTTCATGCTGCTCTTCTGGTACGCCGATGTGCTGATACCGCTGGTGTTCACGGAACAGTACGCCGCTGCAGTGCCGATCTTTCGCGTCCTGCTGCTCATCATGCCGCTCGAAACCATCGAGCTGAACTCACCGCTGCGCGCCGCCAAGCGGACGCCGGACATGCTGGCGGGAAATGTCTTCCTGCTGGGGACGAACCTGGTGTGCATCTTCATTTTTTTTCGCTGGTTCCGCGAGATCGCCATCTTCGGCCCCGCGGTCGGGGTGGTTGCCGGTTACGTAGTGCAATTCGCGTTTTTGGCGGGACGCGTCAGCCACTGGTACGGCGTTGGCTTCGGGGATCTGATGAAGTGGCGCAGCCTCGGGACCGTGTGGTTCTGCGCGCTCGCCGGCGGGTTGGTGCTGCTCGCAGGCGAACACCTGCCGATGCCGCCGCTTTGGCGCATCGCCTGCTGCGCCCTGCTCTACGCACTGGTTTACTTCCTGCTGATCAGGCAGTTCAGGCTGGAAGAGGTGGAGCGAGTGGTAAACCGGGTTCGCGCGCACCTGCCGCGCGCGCGAACGGCGTAGCGGCATTCATGTCGCCTTGCTAACGTGGATTCGTTGCCGCGGGGCCCCTGGCAAGGCTCGCGTGAGTCCTTCTTTCACCAAGGCGTCGTTGCTGGTTCCGGCGTTCCGGGCCGGACCAGGCCGGGGCCTGCCGGCGCCGCTCACCCGCCGTCCGCCGGTCGCCGATCTCGCGGCGGCGGCAGATCGATCGCCGCAGGAACCTCATGAACGTCCAGGCTCGAATGATGAGCCAGAAATACATGAGCCCGAGTACGACGAAGGATCCCGCGAGGACCAGGTCCGGGATGCGCAGCCAGCTGCCGATAAGGCCGATGGCCACCCCCAGGGCGGCGAGACCGGACATGATCAGCACGGTCTCCGTGACGGTGAACCCCGCCAGCAGAAAGACGTGATGCAGGTGCTCCTTGTCGGGGCTGAAGGGCGGCCGCCTGCGCATGATCCGCCGCGTCGCCGTGCACACGGTATCGAAGATGGGCAAGGTCAGGAACCATAGCGCGGCAGCCGGTGAGAGCGCGGCGTTTTCGCCCTGCGACAGCCTGATGGCGAACCAGGCAAGCGCCATGCCGAGGAACATGCTTCCGGAATCGCCAAGGAAGATGAGCGCCCGCCGTTTTCCGGGCACCGTGACGTTGAACACCAGAAAAGCGATGATGCTGGCGGCGAAGCACCAGAGGATCACGAGGTCCTTGCCGTCGCCAAGGAAGACCGTCGCCACGATGAAGCCCAGGATCGGCACGAGGCTCAGCGTTCCGGCCAGCCCGTCCATTCCGTCCGACATGTTCACCGCGTTGATCACGCCCACAACCGCGAAAATGGTGAAGGGCACGGCCAGCGCACCCAGGGTGACGTTCTCTCCGCCGATGCCCATGGTGCCGAGATTGCGCACGACGACGTTCGCGCCGGTGATGATGATGACTACGGCTACTGCTTCCACCGCAAGCCGTACCGTCGGGGAAACTTCCCTGAAGTCGTCAATGGCTCCGACCAGCACCAGCAGGGCTCCTGCCACGTAAAAACTCGTGTAGTGCTCGATCGCGTCCGCGCCATCCGTATTGGCAAAGAACCATCGCGACAGCACGTGCGCGACTATGACAGCGACGAATATCGCAATACCCCCGACCAGCGGAATCTCGCCCTCGTGCACCTTGCGCTCGTTCGGCACATCAACGAGCCCCAGCGAACGCGCGAGCGGCCGAAAGCTCAGGATCAGAGCCGTCGTCGCCACGAAGGCCAGTGCTGCGCTGATATAGAACGACAGAGTCAAGTTATGCCTCTTTGGTTCACAGCCGGAAAGCCGGGGCTTCGGCCCGGAGCTTGTCGACTTCATGATGTAGGGATTTTCGTGCGACCGGTAGCGACGCCTCTGCTTGCTGCTGGGCAGAGGGAAACCGGAAGGAAGCGTTCTGTAGAAGCGCGGCGGCGACTGCTGGACCCGAGAGCCCGGTACCGGATTCAACCGGCTCGGGCAAGGTACGCCGCGGCAATAATAATACGATTGTTTACGTATCCGATCCAGTGTCGCAAAAAGTGCGATAGCTAAACTGCATTATAAGTGTGCAAAAATCGCGCCGGTGCAAGCGCCAGGCGTCGCGAATTCGCGACGGCGCCATCTACATCCTGGGGTGCGATCGGTGATAGCGGATGCCGCGGATGAGGAACGAAGGTGTGGACACGAAGTTGCGGCGCCACAGGCGCCGCGGTTCCTGCAGCAACCGCGGCAGCCACTCCAGCCCCAGTCTTTGCCATACCGGCCCGGCCCGCCTGATGTTGCCGGCGTAGAAGTCGAGTACCGCTCCGATCGGCGCGGCAAAACCGGCATGCAGCCGGTGTCGATTCTGGTGAATCCACTTTTCCTGCTTGGGTGCGGTCATGCCGACCCAGAGAACGTCCGGCTTTACGTCGTTCACGCGGCCTACCATCGCTTCCGTGTCGACGGCGTCGAAGGCGGGCTTGAACGGCGGTGAATAGGTGCCGGCCACCCGTACCCCCGGAAACTCCCGAGCCATGCGCCTCTGGACCTTGTCCAGCGTTGTATCGGTGGAGCCCAGGAAAAAGCAGCTCTTGCCGCCGGCCTCGTTCATCGCCGCGGACAGGCCGAGGAAAATGTCGGAGCCGGTAATGCGGGCGCGCAGGCTGCCGCCGAACACGCGCGACATGTAAACAATACCGATGCCGTCCGCCGTGAGGAAATCCGCTTCCAGCAGCGCGCGCCGGAAATCCGCGTCTTGTGCCGCGACTTCCACCGAGTGCGGATTGAGGCAGCCGAAATACCGGCAATCGCGTCGCCCCGATTCCAGCATCTCCATCAATCGCCGGACGACATGGGCAAGCGGTTCGCGGCACACCGGGTAACCGACAATCTCTTCCGCGTCGAAAGTCATTGCCCAACCGCCTGCAAAGCGCGCCCGCCGGCCAGCCGGCGATAATTTTCATAGATAGGACGCAGTACCTGCTGCGGCGTATACGGCTGCACGGCCTCGATGCACGCCCGTCCGCGATAGCGGACCGCATGCTCCCGAGCGACCCTGATCGCCCGCGCCAAAGACCCTGGATCCTGCGACGAGACGAGTTCGCCGTTTATGCCGGAGCGCACGACTCGGGCAACTTCACCGACGTCCATGGCCGCTACCGGAAGGCCTGAACCCAGCGCCTCGAGCACGACGATCGGCATACCCTCATAGGCAGAAGGCAGCACGAAAAGATCGGCCGCGCGCAGGAATTGAGCTATCTCGCCGGCTGGCCGCACGCCGGCCAGCCGGACTTTCGACCCGAGTTCGTAACGGGCGATTCGCTGTTCGAGCTGGCGTCGGAGAACACCGTCGCCCACGAAGAGCAATCTGAGCTCCGGCATCGAAGCCTCCAGCTGGCGAAATGCCTCCAGCAGCAGCAGCGGATTCTTCTGGCGATCCAGTCGTCCGACCGTCACCAGTGTGAAACCGTCCGGCCCGAATCCGAACTCCTGGCCCAGCAGGGCTCGTCCCCGGTACCGCTCGCGTTCGTCCGTGGGATAGAACACTCCCGGATCCAGCCAGGTCGGCGTGAAATAGATGCGGTCGGCCTGCAACGGGTAGCGCTCGCGATAGGACGCGGCCGCGTCGTTGCGCACGCAGAAAATCGAGCTCATGCGCGGCAGGATGTAATCCTCGAGTTTGAAATAGAGCGACGGCAGGTGCCGCCAGCGAATGTCGGAGTCGAGATTCCTGAGGTCGTTCATATTCTGGTGCATGACCAATGTTTTCGGCCGGCCGTCACCGAGGTAGGCCAAACAGGGCTCGATGCGATGGAACTCGAGTACATCGGCCGCGAGCTCGACGCGCTGGCGTACCAGGCCGAGCAGGAAACGCAGGGCAACAGGCACGTTGGCCTGCGCTTCCGGCTTGTCCAGTGCGAGCACCGGGTAGAAGCTGAAGCGCCGGCTTTCCCCGATCGAACAGGTGGTCCAGCGGCCGGGCGGCCGCGCCTCCCGGTCCGTCGTAACCCCGACGAGCCTGAAATCGAGGTCCCAGGGCGCCCAGCGGAGCACTCCCTTGATGAACGTATCGATGCCGCCGGGTATGACGCCCATTGGATCGGCCGGATACACGATGGCAATACGCACGCTCATGAACGGCCCCGGGTCGGAGCACCGATGCCGTAGCGCGGATAACCAGGAGCGCGTGGCCCCGCGCAGGTCGGCTCCGGCCAGGGGGCTTCCGTAACCGCCGGTTCCGGGACGTGCTCGTAACCGAGGATCATCGCGGCGCGCATCATCACGCCGACGTAAGCCCACAGGAGATAACCCGACTCGTGATAATCGGAGAAGAATATTGCCACCAGGAAACTCAGCGCCCCGAACACAAAAGCAATCAAGTCGGTGCGCAGCGTTCCGGAAGCGCGGCCGACGGAGGCGCGCGCCACTGCCAGCACGCGGGCAAATATCCCGATGAAGAGAATGACGCCTATGATGCCGAGGTTGTAGAGGAAGGACAGGTACATGTTGTGCGGCGCCAGGCGGAAAATACGAGCGCTGTCATAGGAATAGAAACCATATCCCGTGAGAAACGAGACAGGGTGCTCTATCATCGAGGCCAGCGCATTGGCCCAGATCGAGGTGCGGCCGCTGGTAACCACGTGCGGATTGCCTTCGAAGCTTGCAACCCGGTCGGCGTAGAGCTCCGCATAGCCCGTGACGAACGTGACGGCCAACGCCACGCCGCACACGGCGATCGCAGCCGCGCCGGCACGTATCATGACCTGGCTGGAAATGTGCTGGCGCAGGTAAAGCGCGGCAATAATTGCCCCGCCCAGGCACCCTGCGTAGGATCCGCGCGAGGCCGTCAGGATGAGCGCGAGCAGCGTCGTGAATACCCCCAGCGCGGCGAGCAGGCGGAGCGTTCCCTTCTGCCGCAAGAACAGGGCGATGCAGCCGGGCAAGAACAATACCAGGAACTGCCCGTATGCATTCGGCTGCCCGATAAAACCCTCGAAACGTCCGCCCTTCTCCGGGATCGGCAGTACTCCGAGATCGGGGATATTCATCGTGTCGATTACCGTAATCGCATTGCCGAGCATCACGATCCAGAGCATGGCGGATAACAGCCACTCGGCGTCTTTGAGGTGCAGCAGCCCGTAAAAGAAGATCAGGAGCGTAAGGAATTCGTCGACAAGTGTGCTTTTCAGCGATACGAAGCCGGCCCTGATTTCGTAATGCCAGTCGACAAATACGAAAGACCGTGCTACCCAGGTAAACAACGCATAAACAATAAGCAACCCGAACATAACGAGCACGCTTGTCAGCTCAATTTTGCGGTTGCGGGCAACGGCCGCGTTGATCGCGATGCCGGTAAAGATCAGGTACAGCAGCAGGTTCTTCGTACTGAGGCCCGGTCCCAGGCTGACGTTGAGCCCGAGGTCGTCCCCCATGTACATCAGGAAGAAAAAGAACGCGAGCAGGTAACGCATCACGGAACCCTCACGAACCCTTCGATGCGCACACGGGGTTGCATGCGTTGTCAGTTGACGATCTTGTCAATCGAATATTCCTTCATGTCCCTCGCATGTGTGAAGATGATCAACTCACCCAGCAGGCCAAGCGCGAATACCTGCATACCGAGCACAACCATGAGTGACGTCAGCAGCAGCGCGGGCCGATCCGCCAGCGCGACGTTGAAGAACAGCCGCTGGAAGGCGAGATAAGCGAGGAAAATCGCGCCCACGCCGAACAGGATGCTGCCTATGGTGCCGAAGAATCGCAGCGGCTTTTTGGTGAAGCGCGTCAGGAAAACGATGGCGAAAATATCCAGCAAGCGCGCGAGATAAGTGCCAACACCGTGACGATCGTAGACACGGTCGTAATCCGCCTCGCTGACGATGACTTCCCTCACATTGAACCCGCGGCGTGCGGCGAGTAGCGGTATGAATCGGTACTGGTCGCCGTAGAGCGGCAGTTCGTCGACGACGTACCGCCTCAGCGCCCGCACCCCGGAGCCGATGTCGCTGAACGTCTGTCCGGTAGCGATGCGAACTAGCCAGTGAAACGCACGCCGCCGCATGGCCTTGAACCCCGATGACTCCTTGCCCGGTGCCCGGGTAGCAATCGCCACGTCACAGTAACGCAGCTCGTCCAGCACCCTCGGAATGTCTTCCGGTTTCACCTGGGCATAGGCCGGCAGGGTCAAAACGACGTCTCCGGTGGTATTTTCGAATCCGGCCGTCAGCGCGCTTGCCTCACCGAAATTCTTGGCCAATTCGATGATTCGAACGCGGGCTTCCGACGCCGCGATTGCCGACAGTTGCTGCAGGAATCCCTCGTGCTCTCCGTCCATCACATACACGAGCTCGAACGTCTTGCCGGTCTGCTCAAGGATTTGCAGGTACTGGCGGATCAACCGTCCGCCCGGGTCGACGAGCTTGATGACAGGAACGATGACGGATATGTCCGGTTGCGTGCTCATCGTAATAACTCCATCTCACGCGGCGCAGAAGCCGCTCTTTCGCGTTCCGGCCGCTTCTCCCGCGCCGTAAGGAGGCTGGCTTTCATGATTTCCATATTCCCGGTGCGGTTGATCAGTTCCGCGAGGCCACCGCTGCATAGCAGGAAAAAGCACAACGCGCCGAAAAAGATGCCGGTCCCAGCGATCGGCAGCGAACCCTCCGCACCGACCGTCAGCGCGACGACCTGCCACACCAGGATGATGCTCGACAGCAGCAGGAAAGGCAGCGCCAACAGCGCAAACCACATGAGCGGCCGTGCCGCGAACCCGGACACCATGCGAATTGTCAGCAGATCGAACAGCACCTTGTACACGCGCGACAGGCCGTACTTGGATTCGCCGAAGCGGCGCGCATGGTGCCTGACCTTGATTTCGGCGATGCGCGCTCCCGCCATGGACGTCATCGCGGGAATGAAACGGTGCATCTCGCTGTAGAGCGGCACGTTCTTGATGACCCCGGCGCGAAATCCCTTCAGCGAGCAGCCGTTATCCTTGATCGGCACGCCGGTCACCTTGCCAATCAGCCAATTCGCGATCCGTGACGGAATCTTGCGGGATACGAGCTTGTCCTGGCGATCGAACCGCCAGCCGACCACGATGTCGTAACCCTCGTTGAGCTTGGCGATGAACCGTCCGATATCCCGCGGGTCGTTCTGGAGATCGCCGTCCATCGTGACGATGTAAGTGCCGCGGGAGAGATCGATACCGGCGGCCATCGCCGGCGTCTGTCCGTAGTTGCGGCGGAACTTGACCACCCGCAAGCGCCGATCCGTAGCCGCGAGCCTTGCCGCCGTTGCGAAGGTGCGGTCGCTGCTGCCGTCATCAATGAACAGGATTTCCGCACGGCCGCCCAGCGACTTCAGCGCCGCGTCGATGGCGTCGTATAGCGGCACCACGCTGTCTTCCTCGTTGTACAGCGGTACAACGATCGACAGGTCCAGTTTTTCTTGCGAACTCTCGTTCACGTGAGCATTGTTTCTGTTCGTGTAGTGTGAGCTCCGGCAACATGAGGTTTGCCGGCGGGAAAAAGTGTCTGGTATGCCCGCAAGGGGCTGTAGGAGCCGTCGATTCCGGAGTCGAAGCTACGAGACGCGACAGGCGATCAACCTGGCAGAACCTGCGACAGTACGTTTTTGATTCGGCGGAATCGCGCGGAATTTTGCGCGAGTCGGTTCGGCAGGCTCGCCGGACAGTAGCTGGTTGGCGCGATGTA
>CAZSKQ010000028.1:0-32954 GCA_964607425.1 uncultured Woeseiaceae bacterium | reverse complement strand
CGCCCGCATGGCGGGCTCCTACACGGGTTGGGCGTCGCCCGCATGGCGGGCTCCTACAGGAGCTGGGTGTCGCCCGCATGGCGGGCTCCTGCGTCACGCCAGGGCGACGCTCTTTACCTGCGCGAATACGCGCATTCCGGGGGTCAGCTGCAAGCGTTCCACCGAGCGCCAGGTTACCCGCGACAGGATGACCGTCCCGCCTACGTCCAGCCGCAGCAACCGGTTTGCGGGATCCGTGTCCTCGTGAATGCCGATGATCCCTGCCTCCAGCACGTTGCTGATGCTCGTGTCTTCGATCCGCTCAAGGGCGATGCTCACGTCGCGCGCGAGTATGCGCAACCGCAGCGGCGTGCCCGGCTCGATTGCCTGCTCCGGCACGTAGATGCTGCCGCCCGGCACGGTCAGCTCCGTGAGATAAAAGCTGCTGACGTGCCGCCGCACGGTCGCGGACAGCAGCGCGGCCGCCTCGTCGGCGCGGCTGAGCGCAAGCCCGGGCCGCGTCAACACGTCGTTGATGTCGCCGCTCGCGATCGCCGCTCCGTCTTCCAGCAGCACCAGGTAATCCGCAAGCCGCTGCACTTCCATGGGCACGTGGCTCACGTACACCATGGGCAGGTCGAGTTCGCGGTGCAGCGCATCAAGGCAATCGAGGATCTCATGACGGCCTTCGAGGTCGAGCCCGGCCAGCGGCTCGTCCAGCAGCAGGAGCCGCGGCTGGCTGAGCAGTGCCCGCCCGATTGCCACGCGCTGCTGCTGTCCCCCGGACAAGGACTGCGGCGCGCGCCGCAGCAGCGGCTCCAGCCCAAGCAGGGCGCTCACGCGCTCAAGCGTCAGCGCGCGATCGTTCCGGCCGGCGCGGCGCTCGCCGAAGAGGAGGTTGCCGGTGACGTCGAGATGCTCGAACAGCCCGGGCTGTTGGAACACGTAGCCGAAGCGGCGCCGGTGCGGCGGGACGAATTCATTGCCGTCCTGGAACACCCGGCTGCCCATGCTGAAATGACCGGCGATGTCCGGCTCGAGGCCGGCGATGCAGCGGAGGAGAGTGGTCTTGCCGGCCCCGGAACGGCCGAATAGCGCGGTGGTGCCGCGCGCCGGCAGCACGAGGTCGACGTTCAGCGCGAAGCCGGCTCGCCGCGCCGCGAACCGCAGCCGCATCACGTCCCCGGCCTCAGCTTGTTGCACCGCCGGCCCCGAACAGCCGCTGCCGGGCCGAAAGGTTCACGAGCAGCAGCGCAACAAAGGAGAACAGCAGCAGGCCGGCCGCGAGCCAGTGCGCCTGCGTGTAGTCGAGCGCTTCGACGTGGTCGTAGATGGCGACCGACAGCACCCGCGTCTCGCCGGGAATGTTGCCGCCTATCATGAGTACCACGCCGAACTCGCCGACGGTATGAGCGAAGCTCAGGACCACGGCGGCCAGCACACCGGTACGCGCCAGCGGCAGCACGACCCGGAAGAAGCGGTCGAGGGCGCCGGCGCCGAGCGTCGCCGCCACTTCCAGCGGCCGTGGCCCGATGGCGGCGAAAGCCGCCTGCAGCGGCTGCACGGTAAAGGGCAGGGAATAGATGAGCGAGGCGACCACGAGACCGCTGAACGTGAAGTTGAGCGAGCCGATGCCCAGCCAGTCCGTGATGCGCCCGATACCCCCATCCGGGCTGAACGCGATCAGCAGGTAAAACCCGAGCACGGTCGGGGGCAGCACCAGGGGCAGTGCGACCAGCGCATTTACCGGACGGCGCCAGCGCGAACGCGTGGTCGCGAGCCACCACGCGAGCGGCGTCCCGAGGAGCAGCAGCAACGCCGTGCTCGTCGCGGCAAGGCGGATGGTGAGCGCGGCGGTGGTCAGCGACTCCGGCGTCATGGATTGCGGGCGGCCGGCGCGGGCGGTCCGGGGTCGACGGCATAGCCCAGTGCCTCGAGCTTTGCGCGCGCCGGCGCCGATTGCAGAAATCGCATGAACGCGCGCGCAGCGGGCACGGAGCGAGCCGAGCCCGGCAGGACCGCCATCTGCTCGATCGGTGAATAAAGCTCCTGCGGGACAAGCCAGTGGCTGCCGTCTGCCAGGCGGCCCGCGGCGACAGGCTGGGACAGCGCGACGAAACCCAGCTCCGCGTTTCCGCTGACCACGAAATGCCAGGTCTGGGCGATGCTCTCCCCCATCACCAGCCGGCCGGACAGCGCCTCCGCCAATCCGAGCCGCTCCAGCACTTGCAGAGCCGCGGCGCCGTAGGGCGCGGTGCGCGGATTCGCGAGGGCGAGGTGCTCGAAGTTGCCGCTGCGAAGTACTTCCACGCCATCGTTCGCCAGCCCCGGGCGCGGGCTCCACAACACCAGCCGGCCGCGCGCGTAGATGAACGCGGACGAGGCCTCGGCCAGCCCGGCGTCGATGAGCCGCTCGGGCCGCTCCCGGTCGGCGGCGAGGAACACGTCGAAGGGTGCGCCATGCCGGATCTGGGCGTACAGGATGCCGGTGGAGGCGCTGCTGATACGCAGCGTGTGCCCGCTCTCCTGCTCGAACAAGGGCTGGAGCGCCTTCAGCGCGGGTGCGAAGTTCGCGGCAACGGCGACGCCCACGGTGTCCGCGGCCGCGCCCGTCGCGGCGGCCAACAGGCCGGCGAGCAACCACAGGCGTCGAAGCGCCGTCATAAGTGCAGTGCGACGTTCATCGAGGCCGCCGATGATACCCCAGCACCTCGCGCCGCAGCCGTAGGAGCGCGCACTGCGCGCGATGCCACGTTGCGTAGGGTAGTGTCGCGCGGGGCGCGCTCCTACAGTGCGAATTAAGAGCAGGTCCAAAGTTTGCGGGGAGCAGGCATCGGGTCGACCCCCCTGGTAGGAGCGCGCATTGCGCGCGATGCCCGGGCGGACAAACGTGGCATCGCGCGCAGTGCGCGCTCCTACAGGTGTTGTTTCAGGCGGTAGAGCAGGTCGAGGGCCTCGCGCGGGGAGAGGGCGTCGGGGTCGGTCGCTGTGAGCGCTTGCCGCAGGGGATCGGGCCTGGGTTCGGTCACGGCCAGCGGCAGCTCCGCCTGCGGGTGCGGCGCCGCGGCCGCGTGCGGCGCTTCCAGTTGCGCCATGTACGCGCGCGCCTTGTCGATGACCTCGGGCGGCACGCCGGCCAGCGCCGCCACCTGCAAGCCATAGCTCCGGTTGGCCGGGCCGAGCTTCACCGCGTGCAGGAACACCAGCCGTCCCTGGTGCTCCGTCGCGTCGAGATGCACGTTCGCGCAGGCCGGCAGTTCCGCGGCGAGCGCGGTCAGCTCGAAATAATGCGTCGCGAACAGGGTGAAAGCGCGCAGCCGCTCGCCGATGTGGTGCGCGACCGCAAACGCAAGCGAGAGACCGTCGAAGGTGCTGGTGCCGCGGCCGATCTCATCCATCAGCACGAGGCTCCGCTCGGTGGCGTTGTTGAGGATGGTCGCGGTCTCGGTCATCTCGACCATAAAGGTCGAGCGCCCGCCCGCCAGGTCATCGGATGCGCCGATGCGCGTAAAGATCCGGTCGATGGGCCCGAGCCGGCAGCGCTCCGCCGGCACGAAGCTGCCGACGTGCGCGAGGATCGCGATCAGCGCTACCTGGCGCATGTAGGTCGACTTGCCGCCCATGTTGGGTCCGGTGATCACGAGCAGCCGTGTATCGTCGTTGAGCGAGAGGTCGTTCGGCACGAAGGGCGTGTCGATCACCTGCTCCACGACGGGATGCCGTCCACCCTCGATTTCCAGGCAGGGCTCGTCGACGAGCCGGGGCGCGGTGAAGCCGAGCGCCGCGGCCCGCTCCGCGAAGCAGGCCAGCACATCCAGCTCCGCCACGGCCTCGGCCGTCGTCTGCAGCGATGCCTGCACCTCCTGCAGCGCATCGAGCAATCCTTCGTACAGGAGCTTCTCGCGGCTGAGGGCACGCTCGTTCGCCGAGAGCACCTTGTCCTCGAACCTTTTCAGCTCCGGCGTGATGTAGCGCTCGGCACCCTTCAGCGTCTGGCGCCGCGTGTAATCGTCCGGCGCCTTGTGCGCCTGGCCTTTGCTGATCTCGAGGTAATAGCCGTGCACGCGGTTGTAGCCGACCTTGAGCGTGGTGATGCCGGTGCGCTGGCGTTCCCGGGCTTCCAGTTCCAGCAGGTAGCGGTCGGCATTTGCCGCGATGGCGCGCAGCTCGTCCAGCTCGTCGTCGAACCCTTCGGCGATGACGCCGCCGTCGCGGATCAGTATCGGCGGGCTGTCGACCAGGGCTTTTTTCAGCAGGTTGCGCTCTGCCGGATGATTCCCGATCGCCCGCTGCAACGCCTGCAGCAGCGGTGAGTCCAGCGGTTGCAGCAGCTGGCGCAGCTCGGGGACCCGGGCGAGCGCCGAGAGGAGCTGGCGCAGGTCGCGCGGCCGCGCCGAGCGGAGCGCGACCCGCGACAGGATGCGTTCCATGTCGCCGATGCCGTGCAGAAGTTCCTGCAGGCTCTCGGTATGTCCGCCGAGCAGCAGGATCTCGACGGCCTGGTAGCGCTCGCGCAGGACCTCTGCGTCACGCAGCGGCCGCTGGATCCAGCGGCGCAGGAGGCGGCTTCCCATGGGGCTGCGGCAGCGGTCCATGATCCCGGCGAGCGTGTGCTCGCGCCGGCCGCCGAGCGAATCCTCGAGCTCCAGGTTGCGCCGCGTCGGGCCGTCCATGACGATCGCGTCGCTCTCGCGTTCGAGTGCGATCGAGCGGATGTGCGGCAGCGCCGTTTTCTGCGTGTCGCCGACGTACTGCAGCAGCGCACCGGCCGCCGCGATGCCGGCCGAGAGGCCGTCGAGGCCGAAGCCGGACAGGTCACGTGTGCCGAATTGCGAGCACAGCAAGCGGCTCGCGCTGTCGAGGTCGAAATGCCACGGCGGCCTCCGCGTCGTGCGCAGCGCCGCCGGCAGCGCGAACCGCGCGTCCTGCCCTTCGTCGAGGACGAGTTCGGCCGGGTGCAGGCGCTCGAGCTCCGCCGCCAGCGCTTCGGCGCCGTCGACCTCGGTCAGGCGGAACCGGCCGCCGGAGAGGTCCAGCCAGGCGAGGCCGATCGTGGCGCCATCGGCGTACACCGCCGCGACCAGGTTGTCGCGGGTGTCATCGAGCAGCGCCTCGTCCGTGAGCGTGCCCGGCGTAACGATGCGGGTTACCCGCCGCTCGACCGGTCCCTTCGAGGCCGCGGGATCGCCGATCTGCTCGCAGATCGCGACGGATTCGCCTTGCCGGACCAGCTTCGCAAGGTAGGCCTCGGCCGCGTGATAAGGCACGCCCGCCATCGGGATCGGCTGGCCACCCGACTTGCCGCGGGCTGTCAGCGTGATATCGAGGAGGGCGGCGGCACGCCGGGCGTCGTCGTAGAACAGCTCGTAGAAGTCGCCCATGCGGTAAAACAGCAGCATGTCCGGGTGCTCGCGCTTGATGCGGAGGTACTGCTGCATCATCGGCGTGTGACCCTGCGGATCGGCTCGGAAGGGCTTGATCACTACTTTGTAGATTTAAATATATTTTTCAATGAGTTAAAGGTTATTCGGGGATCTTTCAAGCCGCGACAGGCCTGCACATCCCGGAGCCCACTTTCGGGGTCCGCATTATGCCACCCATGAAGCGAGGCGCCGTGAAGCGGGTTTATTTCGTTCGCCTCCGACAGAAGCGCGTGTGTGGGGATCCAGCAAAACGCCCCTACGGGGCGGCTTGCAAGCCTGCAAGGGCCTCCCTGGCTCGGTCATCTTCTTGACTCCGCCCGTAGATCAAGCTTGGTCGAGGTCTGTCCCTGCGAGCAGTTGGCTGCGACGCCGGCCGGAGACGCCTGCAGTGCTCTGCTCTGCGTAATGTCATCGACATCTTCGATGAGCCTCCCTGCGGCGGCGTGGTCTACCGGCTGGCCTTCGACGCCGAGACGGTCAATGCGCGATGGGCGTCAGCACGTTGCCGCGAGCATCCGGTGCAGCACCGCCGTCTGCGCGAGCATCCTGTTGCGCGCTTCGGGTATGACGACGCTCCTCGGGCCGTCGAGCACGCGGTCGGTCACAACGACGCCGCGCCGCACCGGGAGGCAATGCATGAAGCGGCAGTCGGCAGCAGCGTTATCGAACCAGGGATCGTCGACGCACCAGCTCATAAGCTCCCGTCGCAGCTCCAGGTCCCGGGGCTTGTCGCCGTAATGCGTCGTCGACGCCCAGGATTTGGCGTAGATGACGTCCGCACCTTCCATGGCTTCCCCGCGATCGTCGGTTTCCCTGATGCTGCCGCCGGAGGCATCCGCGGCAGCGCGAGCTTTGTTCATCACCGGCTCCGGCAAAGCGAAGCCTTCCGGGCGCAGCACGGTCACGTCCATACCGCGCCTTGCGGCCATGTAGAGAGTCGATGCCGGCACGGCAAGGGGCAGCGCCAGTGGGTGCCAGGCCCAGCTCAGTACGAACCTGCCGCCATTCGAAGCTACTCCGAAATCGTCGAGCGTCTTCCAGTCCGCGAGGCTCTGGCAGGGATGATGGATCGCGGACTCCATGTTGATGTACGGAGTATCGACGAGGTCGACCATTGACTGGAACTCCGCGTCGGAAAGGTCGGCATCCAGGTTGCGCCGCTCTGCAACCGCGCGGATGCCGATGGCATCGCCGTATGCTGCGATTACTGGAACGGCCTCACGAATGTGCTCCGCCGCGGCGCCGTCCATGACGATCCCGGGCCGCGTTTCGAGGCCGTGTATGGACATTTCCGGCGAAATCACGAAGACGCCGCCGCCGAGCCGCGTCATCGCGGCCTGGAACGAGGCCAGCGTGCGCAGGGATGGACTCAGGAACAGCAGCGCCAGCACCTTGCCGCTGAGTGCGTGGGGTTCCGGCCTGCTATTCAGGCGTGTTGCCAGCGCGAGCAAAGCCGACAGCTCGTCGTTCGACAAGTCCGCGAGATCGTTGAATGCCTTCATGAGCCGGTTACCCCTCGTGCCGGGGGTCGGGTTCAAGCGGACCGTTCCCACGGAGGACGCGAATAACCAGACGGGGCATGAGCCCGTCGCTTAGCGCGTCTTGTCTCTTGCCGAGCTCATTCGCAGGACCCGCCCGCCGGCGGCCGCAACAGCCGACCGGGATAACAGTTGAGGAAGCCGGCAGCCGCCGCAGCTCGCTACGGGGTGACCTCGTATTTGAGGCCCGCCAGGATCGCAATGCCCTGCCGCAGCCGATCGCGCTCCTGCTTGAGCTGTTCTACTTCTTCACGCAGGCGCTCAAGCTCCGTTGCGGGTTGTTCCTGTGGGCTTTGGGCCGTTGGGGCAACAGCGCGGCGCTTGCCCGAGGCGGCCTGCTCCTTGCGCCACTTGATGAGTGTGGGTACGCTGACCTCGAATTCCCTGGCGACCTGCCGCAGCGAAGCCTCACCGCTTTCCAGCCTCGCGAGCACACGCTGCTTGAACTCCTCAGCATAACCGCGCCTTCCCCGGAACTTGCCCGAGCCTTGCATTTACTCTCCTCCTGGGTTCGCCCTACCATCTTATATTTTAACGGAAAACCTTTAGCGATGGGCAAGTTTCGGTCAATTGAGGTCATTGAAGAAATTGCTTCAAGGGCCCGGTTCGGGGTCGCCGAGGCTGCCTTTGTGACGGCGAATCGGCGTATCCGCGCTTGACAGCCAACAATGGCCAGGTTGCTCGCAGCGTGCGCAAGTGGTAGAGTCGAAACACTTGCGCGATAGCAATAGCAACATTCGCCCGAAAATGGGCCCGCGCTGCCTTCGCCCGTTCGCGGAGAACTTTCAGGCTGCCACCGGCTGCTTGTCGCACCAGGGCGATAGAACACCTGAGCGGCTCAACTGCCGGCGCAACAGCTGCTAGAAAGGGGGGGAAGCCATGTATCGGTTAAGTAAAGCACCGTCGGGCGAACCAATCCACCAGTATTCGTGCTCACGAAGGTGGATATCGTCGGCGCGGCGGTTGAGGCTATCTTGCCAATTGGCAGCTGCGCGTTTCTCGGTCTTTGTACTCCGGGTGGAGTGTGCCGTTCTGAGATTCGTCTTGCGAGGCGTTGAACCGCTGGGCAACGAGCCGTCTCCGCCCTGCTTTCGGTAGGTACCGGGCCGGGCACGCCGCCCCTCCGCGCCGCCGCACCGTGGAACCACGATTCATGGCGGCACTGTGATAGTCGTCGCCAACTTTCCGTTCGATCGATTGCCCGCGTCCGGGCCGCCGTGTGCGGGCCATGTGCACAGCCGCATCGATGGGGCGGCGTTGAGGCGGTTTGAGCGCCTCTGCGGCGGGTCCGATGAGGGTCTGCTCGGCGGCCTGCATGCCCTGTTCGTACTGCTGATCGCCCGGTGCTGCGGTAGTCGGCAAATTCCCGTGCTGATGCTTGCAGCGGACGGCACGCACCTGGGCACCGCTTGCAGCGAGCTGCCTGCCGCCGCGAACTTTCAGGCGCTGCTGGCGGACAGCCGGAGAGCCACCGCACAGACACCCGCAAGGCCGAACGGCGGCGCAGCCGCCGCTGCCCAGGGTGCCGCTATGTCGTTCCACGTGCGCCTGACCCATCGCCCCGAAGAGACGTCCCGAGCGCGGCCAGCGGGCGACCTGGCGCTCACAATTGAGCGTAGCGAGGCGCACCTGGCACTTGATTGGTCGTATGCAACCGACGTCCTGCTGCAGAGCACCGTCGAGCTGCTGGTGCGGCGCTTCGGTGTGCTGCTCGAAGCGGCGATTTGTACACCGGAGGAAAAAGCCTGGCGCTTGCCGCTGCTCGACGCCGAGGAACGCCGGTGGCTCATCGCGGCATGTAACAACAGCTCTTCGCCGTTTCACTCGCGCACTATCCATGAGCTTGTTGCAGGCCAGGCCAGGCTGATTCCCGAGGCCGTGGCGCTCGTCTGCCGAGACGTCAACCTCAGCTATGCTGAATTGAACGAGCGGGCCAACCGGCTCGCACACTTTTTGCGCGCTCGGGGCGTACGGACGCAAAGCCTTGTAGCGGTGTGCATGGAGCGTACGCCGGAGCTGGTGGTCGGCGTGCTTGCCATCCTCAAGGCGGGCGGGGCCTACGTGCCGCTCGACCCCAGGTATCCGCCGGATCGGCTCGATTTCATGCTGGCGGACAGCGGGGCGCGATGGTTGCTGACCAGCGTGCGCTCGCTCAGGCGGCTCGACAGCGACGTCGAGCATGTCGTGCTCGACGATCCGGTCCTGGTTGACGAGCTGCAGTCGCAGGATTGCAGCGATCCACCGCCCTGGACACAGCATGGCGAGGAATCGCTGGCTTACGTCATCTATACCTCCGGGTCGACCGGCCGCCCCAAGGGTGTGTGCGTCGAGCACCGTCAGGCGGCCGCACTCATCGATTGGGCGCAGGGCGTCTATGATGCCGACGCGCTGAGCGGCGTGCTTGCCGCTACTTCAATCTGCTTCGATCTGTCCGTGTTCGAGTTGTTCGTGCCGCTGTGCAGCGGCGGGCGCGTGCTGCTCGTCGACCACCCCGTGGATTTTGCAGGCATTGCCGATGCGGCCGGCGTGCGCCTGATCAATACCGTTCCATCTGCAATCAAGGCGCTCGTGCAGGAACGCGCAATCGCAAAGAGCGTTCGCGTCCTGAATCTCGCTGGAGAAGCGCTGGCCGACAGTGTCGCTGCCGAGGTTTATCGAACCACCGCTATCGAGGCCTTGTACAACCTGTATGGACCTTCGGAGACGACAACGTACTCGACCGGCGCTTTGATCGAGCGTACCCGACGGGGAGCACCGTCGATCGGACGCCCATTGACGAATGAAGCGGCTTATGTGCTTGACGGAAATCTCGAGCCGGCGCCAATCGGCGTCGTCGGAGAACTGTACGTTGGCGGTGCGGGAGTGACGCGCGGCTATTGGCGACGCCCGGCGCTGACGGCCGAGCGCTTCATAGCCGATCCGTTCGGCAACGTAGCCGGAGCGAGACTCTATAAGACGGGAGACCTGGCGCGCTGGTCCCCCAAGGGCGAGCTGGAGTTCATCGGACGCATCGACGATCAGGTCAAGCTCCGGGGCTTCCGTATCGAGCCCGGCGAGATCCGCACACTGTTGCTGGAGCTCGACCACGTGGACGACGCCGCAATTGCCGTGCGCGAGGACGCGCACGGGGAGCGGCGGCTGGTCGCGTATGTCGTGCCGGCCGATTCAGATTCCGAGCTGGTTGAGACGTGCGAGTGTCACCTGGCGGCCCGATTGCCGGAGCACATGGTGCCGGCCGCGTTCGTGATACTCCCGTCCCTGCCCCTGACGCCTAACGGCAAGGTCGATCGTGCAGCATTGCCCGAACCGCCGGCCGCCCACGCAGGACCTTACATTGCGCCGTCATCTCCGCTGCAGAGCGAGCTCGCCGAGCTTTGGCGGCAGGTACTGCGGGTAACCGCGCCGGTCGGCGTTCGCAGCAGCTTTTTCGACCTCGGTGGGCACTCTATTCAGGCAATGCAGCTGCTGGCAAGGATACGACAGCAATATGGCGTGGCATTGTCGATGCGGGATTTGTTTGCTGCACCCACCGTGGAAGATCTCGGGTGCCTGATCGAGCGCGCCGACGATAGCGTGCCGCCGGGAATTGGGCGCGCCCCGAGCGGCGCGGAATTGCCCCTTTCCTTTGCCCAGCGTCGCCTCTGGCTCACCGACCTGCTGGACGGGGGCAGCGCACATTATCACCTTCAGCTGCACTTTCGGCTCGACGGTGAACTGGACGCGAGCGCGCTGCGGCGCTCGGTCCAGGCCGTTGTCGATCGCCACGGGAGTTTACGTACCGTTATCGTGACCGACGGCGAAGAGCCTCGCCAGATCGTGCGCGAGCACGTCGACGTCCCGTTTACTCTCACCGACCTGAGTTCCTTGCCTGAATCCGCGCGTGAGGAGGAGATGCGGCAAATCGTCAGCCGCGATTTGCTTGCGCCGTTCGCGCTCGATCGCGATTGCATGATTCGGGTGCAACTGGTGCAGCTGAGTCCTGCGTACCATGAGCTTCTCCTGACCGTCCATCACATTGCAGCGGACGGCTGGTCCCTGAATCTTTTGATCAAGGAGATCGGTATTGCGTACGAGGCGCTGCTGCCCGGCCGGCAGCCGCCCTTTGACGAGCTGCCCCTGCAGTACGCCGATTACGCGCTATGGCAGCGTACGTCGATGCACGCGAGCGAGCTGGAGTCGCAGGCGGAGTACTGGCTGGAGCAGCTGCGCGGCCTCCCGGCCGTTCACGGCTTGCCGCTCGACCGGGCGCGCTCCGCGCAGCAAGGTCTCGCCGGCGGGTTCTACCGCGATCAGGTGCCGGCGGATCTCGCGCGTGAGCTGATCGCGGTATGCCGGGACGAACAGGCAACGCTGTTCATGGGGCTGCATGCCGTGTTCGCGATACTCCTGGCTCGCTACAGCGGCGAAGAAGACATCGTCGTCGGCACGCCGACCGCCAATCGCGAGGAGGCCCAGGTCGCCGATCTGATCGGTTTCTTTGTGAACACGATGGTGCTGCGCAGCCGCATCGCGGCGGGCTGCACGTTCCTGGACCTGCTGAAGCAAAGCAGGGACCTGGTACTGGAAGCGTATTCGCACCAGCAGGTGCCGTTCGAGTACCTGGTGGAGAAGCTGCAACCGGCGCGCGCCTTGAGTCACGCGCCATTGTTCCAGATCATGCTGGCACTGCAGACGCCGGGTGATTTGTGCCCGACCCTGCCGGGCGTAACGGCGACTCTGTATCCGCCGCACGTTGAGCTGGCACCGTTCGATCTCACACTGGAGATTGCCCCGAGGGACGATGGACTGGTGCTGGACTGGACCTACCGGCGCGAGTTGTTCGATCACCAGACGATCGAGCGTCTGTCACGGCACTTCGTCAACTTGATGCGCAGTGCCCTCGAGCGGCCGACCGCCGATATAGGCACGCTGGCTATCATGGATCCGGCGGAGATATCACAGGTGATGCGCTGGGCAACCGGCGCAAGCCTCAAAATACCGGGTCAGTGCGTTCACGAGATATTCGAAGAGCAGGCTCGGCGTAACCCGCGCGCCCCTGCGGTGCTGGATGAAAAGACGGTTCTGAGCTACGCCGAGCTGGACCGACGCAGCAACCGCTGTGCCAGGCTGCTGCAGGAGGGTGGCGTGCTGCCGGAGGCGATTGTCGGTATCTACATGGAGCGAACGGCCGAGATGGTCGTGGCGATGCTCGCCGTTCTCAAGGCGGGGGGTGCCTACTTGCCGCTGGACGTGACGCTGCCGCCGGCTCGCGTCGAGTTCATGCTGACCGACTCTGCAGCGTCGCTCGTGCTCACCAACGGGCAGTGGGCCGCGCAGCTTCCTGCCGGCGGCTCCCGGGTCGTGCGCATGGACGAGCCCGGGCTGCTCGACGCGTACGGCGACCTGCCCCTGGATTCGGGAGCAGGCACCGCGTCCGCGGCTTACGTGATCTATACCTCGGGCAGCACCGGGCAGCCAAAAGGCGTGGTGAACAAGCATGGCGCATTGGTAAATCTGAGCGCCTGGCATGCCGATTCGTTCGGCGTGGACGGGGAGTCGCGGTGCACGCTCATCGGCAGCATTGGCTTCGACGCAGCTGTCTGGGAGCTTTGGTCGACGCTGCTCGCGGGTGCCTGCGCCGTGACCGTGGATGATGCTACTCGTGCGACACCGCACCTGCTGGCGGACCTTATGCGCGCACGGAAGATCACGCATTGCTTCTTGCCCACTGCGCTGCTTGAAGCCATCAGCGACAGCGATGCGCTCAGCAGTCCATGGCTGCGAGTCGTTCTATGCGGAGGTGACAAGCTGCGCGGCTACTGCCTGCCCGCGGATGCGACGGCAAGGCTGGTAAATTGCTACGGACCGACCGAAGCGGCCGTCGTCTCCACCAGTTACGAGATGCAGCCGGGCAGCCCGCCGCTGATCGGGCGGCCGATTGCCAACGTGCAGGCGTACGTGTTGAACGAGATGCAAGAGCTGCAGCCTCCGGGCGTCATTGGCGAGCTTCACATCGCGGGAGCGAACCTGGCACGCGAGTATCTCAACGCACCGGCGCTGACGGACGAGCGCTTCGTCGGCAATCCGTTCAACGGTGACCCGCATGCCCGGCTTTATCGAACCGGTGACTTTGTGCGCATGCTGGCGGACGGCAACATCGAGTTCATCGGCCGGAGGGACGACCAGGTCAAGCTGCGCGGAATGCGCATAGAGCCGGGGGAAATCGAGCAGTACCTGCTCTCGATCGATGGCGTGCGTTCGGCGCTGGTGGTTCTCAGGGAGGATGCACCGGACCGACATCAGCTGGTCGGTTACATCTGTGCGCGGGACGGGCGTGCAGTCTCCGGATTTGTCTCCGGCGTGCAAGCGACCTTGCGCAGCGAGCTGCCGGAGCACATGGTGCCGAGCGCCATTGTCGTGCTGGAGGAGTTTCCCGTCACCGCGAATGGCAAGATCGACCGCGAACGGCTGCCACGGCCGGAGATCGTGGACGAGCAGCCTTCGGCGGCGGCGCCGCGAACACCCCTGGAAGCCGCGCTGCACCGCATCTGGGTGCGCTTGCTCAAAAATGACCGCATCGGCGTCGAAACAAACTTCTTTTCGGCGGGCGGCAACTCGCTGCTCCTGACCCGAATGGTTCATCTCATCCATCACCGCCTTGGTGCGGTCATTGGCGTCAGGGACGTGCTTCGACGCCCGACCATCCGCAGCCTCGCGGCAGTGCTCGAAGAGGCGCGCCCGCCAGCGGAAGAAGGAGAATTGCAACCGCTGCCCGACGCGGGGGCCTTCGAGCTTTCGGCCGGCCAGTTCAGGATCTGGTACGTCGAGCAGCTGCGCGCTACAAATGAGCACAACATGCCGATTGCGGTGGTGCTGCACGGCTGCATAGAGCACGAACTGCTGCAGCGTGCGCTTGACTGTGTCGTTGATCGCCACGAATCGTTGCGTACCGCGATCGTTCTCGAACAAGGCTCGCCGCGGCAGATGACGCTGGCGTCGTTGGAAGTGCCGCTCAGATACGAAGATCTTCGAAGCCACCCTGAAGAGCAGATCGAGCGGCGGGCTCACCTTTTAGCCTCCGAGCAGGCGACGTCGCATTTCGATCTCGAACAGCCACCGCTGATGCGCGCATTGCTGATCCGCATCAAAGCCACCGAATACCGGCTGCACCTGACCTTCCACCACATCATCTTCGATGGCTGGTCTGCTGCGCTGTTCCTCGAGGAGTTGACCTCGGCCTACGAATGGTTGGCGGGCGGTTCATCTCCGACGCTGCCGAAGCCGCCCGGTCGCTATGCTGATTTCGCTGCCTGGCAACTCCGCTGGCTATCGGGCGAGGAGGCGAGCGCGCAGGCATCCTTCTGGACGCGCTATCTGAGGGGGTCGATGGAACGCTTGCCGTGGGTAGGACAGGGAGTCTGGGAATCCGATACGGAAGACCCGCGAACGCGTGTTTCGGCACGTATCGGCGCGGCGGTTCGTGAACGCCTGGCGCTGCTCGGCAGGGATACGCAGGGCACATTGTTTGCCGTTCTTTACAGCGCCTTTGCCCTCTTGCTCGGGCGATTGAACGGCCAACAGCAGGTGCTGGTCGGCGTACCGGTCAACGGCCGTCACCGGCAGGCGACGGAAGGAGTGCTTGGGAATTTTCTCAACAATCTGCCGGTTCGTACGCAGTGGCAGCCACGGTGTACGTTTCGTGCTTACCTGGTCGAGCAGGTCGCGAATCTGCAGCACGTCCTGTCCAACCAGGACCTGCCGTTCGAGAAGATTCTGGAGCAGGCGCCGCATCTTCGGCACGAGCAGTCCGGGCCGGTATTCCAGGCTTTTTTCAACATGCTCCAGGCGCCGCCCATGCTGCGGCCGCGGTTATTCGAAGCTCAGGTGGTTGCCGGCCCTGAGATCGAGCCGAAGTTCGACCTGACCATGTACGTGGAAGATGACGGCGGCGAGATCCAACTCACGTGCCACTACCAGCGAGCGCTGTTCTCGCCCGGCAGCGTCGAACATATGCTTCGCCAGTTCAGCTTCCTACTCGAGCAGGTGGCCGAAGACTCCCTATTGCCGTGCGGACAGTATTCGTTGCGGCCAAAGGTTCCCGAGGAAGGTCGCGCCGACCTCGAGCCTGGTCACTGCTGGATCGGTGCCGTGCCGGAGCTGTTCCGCCGACAGGCTTTGGAGCAGCCGCAGGCGCCGGCGATCATCGAGAAGCATCGACAATGGACCTACGGCGAGGTGCGCGCCGCCTGCGACAGGGTGGCCGCGGCACTGCAGCAGCAGGGGATCGGGCAAGGCGATGTTGTCTGCATTGTTGCTTCTCGCAGTGCGTTCCTGGCGGTGGCCATGCTCGGTGTTCTGCAGACCGGAGCGGCATTCAGCCTGCTCGACCCGGAACACCCCGTCGAGCGGATGGCGCTGCTGGCTGAAATCGTCAATCCGGCTCGCGTACTGTTCGCCGGGAAGTCATCGGCGTTTGCACCGCCGCTCGTGGCGCGCCTGGAGGGCATAGCACAGTGCGTATACCTCGAAGAGTTGATGCGTGCTGTCGATCGAGCCCTGCCGGATCTCGCTCCGGCACTCATCGAGCCGCAGCAACTCGCATGCGTGACGTTCACGTCCGGCACGACCGGCGTTCCCAAGGCAGTGGCCGGAACGCACATCGGCATCGCCGGGTATCTCTCGTGGATGCCCCAATGGTTGCAGCTGACGCCGCAAGACCGTTTCAGCCTGCTCTCCGGGCTCGGTCACGATCCGTTGCAGCGCGACGTGTTCAGTTCGATCTGCATCGGTGCGACCCTCGTGATTCCCGAACCCGATGACATTGCACCGTATCGGCTGGCGAGGTGGCTGCGGAAAAACGCGATTACGTTCGTGCACCTGACCCCCGCCATGGTTGAGGTCCTGTGCACGACCGACGAAACGCATTTCCCCGACTTGCGGTTCGCATTCGTCACCGGTGACAAGCTGCGCGTCGACACGGTACGTAAGCTCCTCGAATACAACAGCGCGATGTGCGTGCTCAATTCGTATGGCACCACTGAAACACAGCGTGCCACTACGTATTTCGTTGCATCAGGCGGAAATACCGGCGCTCCGCTCGTGCCGGTCGGCGAATCGTCCCCCGACACGGTGTTGCGAGTGCTCAACGATAGCGGCGTCCCTTGCGGTCTCGGAGAAATCGGCGACCTGGTGGTCGAGAGCCATTCGCTGTCGTGTGGCTATCGCAACGACCCGCAGCTTACCGCGAAGGTATTCAGCGACCTGCCCGACGGGCGCAGGCGCTATCGCACGGGCGACATCGGCTGCCGCCGACCGGGCGGCATCATCCTGCCGTTGGGGCGCAAGGACACGCAGGTAAAGGTTCGCGGCTTTCGCGTCGAGCCCGGCGAGGTCGAGGTGCATCTACGCAACTGTGCCGGCGTGCGGAAGGCGGCGGTCGTCGCGCTGCAGCGCCGGGAAGGCGAGAACGAACTGGTCGCTTACATTGTGCCGGAGCAGGCCGCGCCGGACGAGAGCTCCTTGCGTGCGGCGGTTCTCGATCGCCTCAGGTCGAGCTTGCCGTCGTACATGCTGCCCGCAGCCATTATGGCGGTCGACGAGTTGCCGCTTACGCCGAACGGCAAGCTCGACAGGAGCGCCCTTCCGGAACCGGTGTGGAGTGCCGATGGCGACAGGGTCGAGCCGCGTTCGGAGCTGGAGCGTGTGCTGGCGGACATCTGGAAGGAAGTCCTCGGGCTGCAGCAGGTTGGGGTCGAGGACGACTTCTTCGCGCTGGGCGGTCACTCGGTGCTGATGGTCCTGCTGTTGACTCGGATGCGCGAGCGCCTGGGTACACACGTGCACCCGGCCAAGATTCTGTCCTGCACGACCGTTGCGCAGCAGGCGCGCGCGCTGTCGACCCTGGACAACAGCTGAGCGGCACGCTATTCGACTTCGAACACCGGAAACTCGTGCGCGCCGGTTGTCGAATTGATCACGCCGCGCTGCACGGCGCCGTGATCGCCGCGCACGAACGCCCCGGCGTACTTGCCGCCGTACCCGAATAGCCCCCAGATCATGGCGTGCGGCACGACGCCGCACTCGGGATCGTGCACGTCCAGCAGGCCCGGCGCGCAGAATTGCTGCGCGATCCAGCGTTTTTCTTCCAGCGCGTGCCTGAGGGCACCGTGCCATTCTCCGGGGTCGCAATCGCGGCCGACGACGACGTAGCGTCCGGAATTGGAGCTGAATCTCTTGAGGACGAACTCGTCCTTGTGTCGCAGGAGGTGGGGAAGCGTCTCGACCTGCACGCCTTCCACCACGATCTGTGCATTGCTCAGCCGGAACGTCCATGGGACAAAGCGGCGAACCAGTGCCCCGTCCGCCGGATCAAGCAATCCCTCATCGGCGCACTCGTGCAGAAGCGCGAACAGGCCCTTGTCGCTCACCAGGGCATGGAAGGGACTGTCGGGGAAGACGAGCCGCTCGCTCAGGTGCGCCGTGATGAGTCGATTCAGTGTCGTCGAAGGAATGTCGGTGAGCAGGACATCGCCGAGGATGAGAGCGTCCATGACCTGGCCTTGTGCGGTCACCTCACCCGAATCCGTAAAGCCGATCTCCTCGAAGCTATGCAGGATGTGGATGCGTCCGCCGGTCAGCTGCGGCGGCTTGATCGCATCGTAGATCCGCTGCAGCGACTTGCGGAAGTTCGGCGGATTCAGGCCCCCGGGCGGAAAGGAATAGTGAACCAGCAGGTGCCCTCCGGCATCCTCCTGCCTGCGCCGGAGCATGCCGGATATGAGTGTGCGCAGCAGGCCATCCAGGATGGGGCGATACTCGACATGGGCAGGTTGGGAGCCGGCGAGGCAAGGCAGGCGCTGCTGCATCTGCAGCTGGAAATAGTCGTCCTGCCAGCCGCCGGCCGAAGAGCCGCAGTTGCTTTCCAGCAGGTGCAAGCCGCTGGCATCGAGCACGGCGTCATACCGCACCAGCAGATCGGCATCGTCGACCGGTGCCTGCTCGAGGATGTGGTAAACGAGCTCCGGCCAGCCAAAGTACTCGGTCATCGCCGCGCTGTCGTCGAAGCGCGCGTGCAGCGCTTCTCGAAACAGCCGCGGCATGGCCTGGATCAGGGGTTCGAACTGCTCGCGAACGATGCCACGCGAGACGAAGATCGGCCATGCGCCGACGCTGTAGGGATATTCATGGAGGAAATCCGGCACCGTCTCGTGGTGGATATCGAAACGAGCTGCAGCCAACTCGCGGTCCTGGCGCAATGCCGCGGCCAGCTGCTCGTTCAGGGGGGATGGCAGGTATGTTGTCTGCATCGCGATGTCTGCGTTTGGTTGCTGCTTGCCGCGGGCACGCTCCCGGCGCCGGCTTGTGGCTCGGCACGTTGCCGCAGGTGCTAAAGTATTGTAACGTTATTTTACTTTACCATCTCGTCGAGGACGGATATCAGACGAGGTACGATGCCCACGACGCGAGCGATGCAAACCGCCCTGCAGCGGCAGGTGCGGCAGTGGAATGAGACCTGCCCGCCGGGAACCGCGGTGCATTGCGAGCTGGACCCCGGCCGAGTGCACCGAACGAGTTCCACGGCCAGCATCCTGTTCGGACGCCGTGCCGTTGTGCACCTGGAGGGATTCGGCGGCTGCTTCGAGCTGTCGCAGGTGCGGCCGGCCGGGCGCTGCGCCGCAGCTCGCGGCCGAACAGCGGTCCTGTTTCCCGGCCAGGGAGCGCAGAGTAAGGGCATGGGGCGGGATTTGTTCGCGGAATTTCCGCAGCAGGCGCGCAGCGCGTCGGAGATTCTCGGCTACTCGATCGAGCAGCTGTGCGTGGAGGATCCGGACGGCATGCTCGATCGCACGCAGTACACCCAGGTGGCACTGTACGTGGTGAATGCACTGGCGTATTGGCGCCAGGAGCGGGCAGGGGGCGCGGCGTTCCGGCCGGACTTCCTCCTGGGGCACAGCCTGGGCGAGTACAACGCGCTGCTGGCGGCCGATGCGTTCGAGTTTGAAAGCGGTTTGCGGCTGGTCATGAAACGCGGTGAGCTGACCGGCGCCGTGGCAGGCGGAGCAATGGCCGCGGTGCTGGGAGTCAGCACGGAACGGATTGAAGCTATCCTCGGCGACGCGGGAGAAACCGCTATCGAACTGGCCAATTACAATACGCCGACGCAGACGGTCATCTGCGGTCCGGCAGAAGTGATCGAACGCACCGTCACTCTGCTTGCAGCCCGGGACATCGAGGTCATACGACTGCGCGTCAGTGGCGCCTTCCATTCGCGCTACATGCAAGATGCCCGGCAGGCATTCGCCGAGTTCGCAGCCGACTTCCCGTTCAAGGCGCCGAGAATACCGGTGATTGCCAATGCCACCGGGCGTCCTTACCGCGCCGATGCTGTCCTTGAGACGCTATGTGAGCAGATCACGAGCCCGGTGCGTTGGAGCGACAGCATCCGCCATGTCCTCGGAGAGGGCGACGTGCAATTCATCGAGGTCGGCAGCTCGTTTTTAAGCGGAATGGTGCGTGAGATCTCGGCCGCCGGGGCCGACTGAACGCGCCCGCGCGATGGATGGGGCACGGAAAAGCGCCATGGAAAAGCGATGACGGATAAAATTCCAGGAATTCTCGCGCCGGCGTACGTCGTAGGTGAGGAGGAGAAAAGCATCGATGCACTGGTTACGCGAGATGCCCTGCTCGACAGCTACCGGATGCCCGACAACAAGAAGCTCTGGGGATGCGACCGGTACCGTAAGAGCCGGCGCACCGGTGCCGAGCTAGCGAGTGCGACGGCTCGCATCACGCTGGAACGTGGCGGCCTGCGCGCGGAGGATATCGATGCACTGATCCTGTGCTGTGGAGAAGGATTGAATTATCACGCGCAGGATCGCTTTACCGGTCAACTCTCGCAGGTGCTCGGCCTGCGCAGTGCCTTCGTTACATGGATCGGTGGCAGCGGATGCACGTCTCTGTTTTCGGCAGTGCAGGTCGCCAGGGTCATGGTGCTCGGCGGTGTCTGCCGCAACGCCCTCGTGATCGCCGTGAACAAGATCGCTTCGGATGAGGAACGCTTCCAGCGGTACGGAGTGTTCAGTGACGGTGCGTGCAGTTTCGTCATCTGCAACGAAGCCCCTTTCGACTACTCCATCCTGGCGGTGGAGGCGTCGTCCACCCTGCAGTCGCTGGGACGCCCTGAGCAGGACCTTGGCGACAAGTACCAGCTGATCTACGACACCTTCGCGAAGCTGACCAGGCGGGCACCCTTTGCCGCTGCGGACAGCGTGCTTCTCGGCAGCAATGTGTTTCTGCCGATCCAGGATCTCGAGCTGTCGGTGATGCCGCTCAATGGCATAGCGACTTATCGGAACAACACCGTGCGTTATGGTCATTGTGCCGGTGCCGATCCGATCATCAACCTGATTGACTACTTTCGCGAGGGGCCGGATGCGGAGATTCGCTACGCGGTGCTCGCCGCAACGGCCCATGGGCATTTTGCGGCGATGCTGCTGCAGCCCCTCCGCTGCGGGCCCCGGGCCGAAGCCCGGGCGCAGTCCGGGCCGTCTGCTACTTGTCCCCGATCCACAAGATCATGAACCGGCCGATGTTTGCGGCTGCGGCACGTGGGCGCGAGTTACGGCAAAACGCCCCAGCGTCGTTGCGAAGTCCGCGATCGAACGCGCATGGAACAGCTCGATCAGCTGTTTCGGGGAGAGCTCGAGGTCCAGCGCCGCTTGCAGGTCCCCGAGCGCCACGATGAGCCCGAGAGAGTCGACGAGGTCCAGCACCGCGCTGTCGCGCGTCACCGGCATGGATTTGTCGGGTGAGGCGGCGCGCAGTGCATCGATCACCGCCTGCTCGAGCCCCGCGGGCGGGCTTCGGGCAGTGTCACAGTCGGGCGCCGCCTGGCTCATTCCGATGCCTGCTCGGCCATGCGCTGGCGGACGCTGAGCGGCGTTATGTCGGTCCAGGTCTTGTCGACGTATTCCATGCATTCGGCCTTGGTGCCGGTGACGCCGACGCTCTGCCAGCCCGCCGGAATATCCTTATGGCTGGGCCACAGCGAGTATTGCTCCTCGTCGTTCATCAATACGGTGTAGATCTGAATCAGCTCTTCATCATCCGAATTCATAGCTGTGTTCTCCTCGTAGTGTGGCTGTGGATGCGCAGCGCCGGTCAAGCGGCCGCCGACGCCGTGAAGGAATGAATTTCGCCGAACACCTGGAACAGCGGCAGCAGCGGCCGGGAGGCGAGCTGGTCGGCCGCGTACACGAGCTTGCGGCCCTGGTCGCCGTTGCGCTCGGGCCAGCGCACGCACAGTGCATTGAGCCCTTCCCGCACGGCTTCCGCCGGCGCCCGGATCACGTGCGCCCGCCAGACGCTGTCCGCGGGACACTCCACGATTGGTTGACCGTTGAGGTACACACCGAACGTTTCCGCAGCGCCTTCCATGTCGGGAATCCGACACGTGATCTCGAGGCGGACCGGGCGTTGCGCCCTCGCCACGAATACGAAAGTGGAATCGATCCAGTGCGCGCGGTAGTAGTCGGTGGTTGCGAGCTGCCGCAGTCGTCGCTCGGGGGGCATTGCCCAGAACAGCTCCTGCGGCTGGCCGGCTGCCGAGAGATAGTAAAAGTCGAGCAGATCGACGGGCCGGTCGCTCACATCGTGACCGGCAAGCCAGTGCTTGCGCAGGACACGATGCCCCGACTGGCCGATGCACTCCAGGGCGGTGGCCATACTGTTGAGCAGCACGGCATCGAGCTGTTGAATGTTGTAGCGTCCGAGCAGGTACTGAGCGGCCTGACCGCTCATCCGGGATAGTTGCTCGGCGGGGCGGCTCAGCAGTGCGGGCGTCACTGTCGTCTGCAGCTCAATGAGCCGCATCATGATTTCGGCGGTATGAGGCGAGCGCTCTAGCGCCTGCTTACAGTAGTGCTCGACGAGGGGTTGCGCCTGGAACCAATGTGCGCAATGCACCGCACCGAGCAGCGAGCCCTCTGCCTCCACCGCCGCCGTGGGGGCCGGGGCTTGCGCAACCAGGGGCTGCCAGGCAGCGTGCTGCTGCGTGAACAATTCCAGCAGTCGCGCAGCGACGGCCGCCATGCTCACCCGGATGCCCTCGACCGTAAGATGGCAGTAGTCCAGGAACAGGCGGCGGTCCGGCAACGTACCTTGCAAATGCTCGTGGAATACTTCGGGCAAATCGACGACCAATGAGGTGCCGTGTTGGCCATGCTGCCTGATTTGCCGGCGCACGACCGCCAGGCACCGCGGAGTAAGCGACTGAGACCAGTCCCAAATGCGGGCATCACGTGCTTGTTCGAGATAGCCGCGCGCGGACTGCAGGTCGCCAGCTTGGAGGCTGCATGCAGCGAGCACGGCGAAGGTGTGGCTGTTCGACGCTCCGTCGAGGGCGAGCATGCGCAGGGCCAGCTCGCGGGCAGCCTGGAATCGCTCCTCCGCCAGCGCGGCGTCCGCAGCCTGGCAGCAGGACAGCCACTCGGCGTTGGCATGTCCGCGCAGGTGCGGAGCGTTGATGCGCCAGTCCTTCCAGTCGCCAAGGTTGAACTCGGGCACGACCCACACGACGGGCGTCTGGCGCGCGGTGTAGAAGTCTCGCACTTTGCCGACAGCGGTTCGTGCGAGCTGACTGACGTCGTCTTCCGCAAGCCGCTTCAGTCCGGGAACGCCTGCAGTGCGCAGTACCGACTCCACTTCGGCACGCCGGCTTTCCGCGGTGGGATCCGGCGGACGCCAATTGTTGCCCGCGAACACCACGATCGCGTCCGGTTCCAGCGCGGACGCTTTGACGGCGAGATCCTGGATTTCGGTCGCCATGTCGGTCCTGGCGAGATCGATAACTTCCACTGAGCCCGTGCCCAGATGGCGTTCGAGGAGCGCTTGCAGGACCATCCCCGGCGTGTAGTACGGCTCGTACAGCCAGCCGCGCGTCACGGACTCACCCAGCAACAGCACGCGCCACCTGGTGTGCTTCGGCTGGATTCGGGCGATGTTCGCCCACTGCGGCCAGTCGGCCGCGGCGTCCGGTGCACGCACGTAGCTCAGCCGTCCGTCGATCCGGCGCGGCTCCCAGATGCCGATGCGGCCGAGTTGCTTCGGCCCGGGCGAGCAGTCCGGCTGTGCGTCCGCAGCCGGTCCGGTGGGCAGCATTCCTGCCTGGTGCAGCAGGTGCAGCAGCCGACGGCCGTCCGGCGACAGCGCCTGCTGTGCCAGGCGGTGTGCGAGCGACTTCAGATGCTCTGGTGGACGCCTCACGATGTGCTCAGAAGAACGTGTAGACGAGGTGGCGCACCGGCTCTCCGGCATGCTCCAGGACCGCGTTGCGGCGTTGCGCCATCAGCTCCCAGAGCGGGGAGATGCCCTGCCGGTCGAGGAGGAAATCCTCCAGCACCAGGATGTCGATTGAAGACGCCGCGAAGCACGCCAGGGCGTCGACTGCGCTACCGACGATCGGCTCGCCGCGCATATTGAAGGAGGTGTTGAGCAGGATTGGACATCCGCTGCGACGATGGAATTCCTGCAGCAGCAGCCAGAAGCGCCGGTTGTCTGCGGCGCTGACGGTGTGCACACGCGCGGAGCCGTCAACGTGAGTGATTGCAGGCAGCTCGAGCTCGGAGGTTACCTGGCATGTCTCGAGCATGAACGGAGACGGGTGCTGCAGGTCGAAGTGCCGTGATTGCTCTTCTTCCAGCACCGAGGGTGCGAACGGGCGGAACGATTCGCGCTTCTTGACCGACGCATTGATACGATCGCGCATTTCCGGGCGACGCGGATCCGCCAGTATCGAGCGCGCTCCCAGCGCCCGTGGCCCGAACTCGCAGCGGCCGTGGAACCAGCCGACGACCTTGCCGTCGAGCAGATGGTCGACCACGCGGCTCAGCAACTCCGGCTCGCGATCGTGAAAATCCTCGAAGGGTGCAGTGCTGCCCTCGAGTAAGTGCCGAATCTCTTCGCTCTCGACGCTCGGGCCGAGCAAGACATGCCGCAGGGCGGCCTGCAACGGCCGGTGGCCTGTCTTGCGAACGTATGCGACGGCCGCGGCTCCGATCGCGCCGCCCGCATCGCCTGCCGCGGGCTGCACGAATAATTTCTTGAACGGCCCTTCCCTGAGCACGCGCGCGTTTGCCACCACGTTCAGCGCAACTCCGCCGGCGAGGCAGAGGTTTTCGGCAGGAACGCGCTCGTGGAGATAGCGCACTTTCGCCAGCAGGATTTCCTGCAGGACTACTTGCGCGCTGCGCGCAATGTCGCTGTGGAATTGCTCCACCGGGGATCCCGGCGCGCGCGCTGGCCGGCCGAGCAGCGCCACGAACTCCTCCGAGTACATGCAGTCTTTACGCATGAAGCCGAAGTATTTCATGTCGAGCCGATACTGCCCGCCCTCACCGGCAGCAATCACCTGCCGGAGTTGCTCGACGTAGGCAGGCTCCCCGTAGGGAGCGAGACCCATGATCTTGTACTCGCCCTCGTTGACCTCGAATCCCAGGTAGCCGGTCACGGCGCTGTAGAACAAACCGAGCGAGTCGGGAAAGTCGACGCTTTCCAGCCGCTCGATCTGCATACCGCGCGCGGCTGCGTATGTCGTGGTCGGCCAGTCGCCGACGCCGTCCACCGTGAGGATCGCCGCTTCATCGTAGCCGGAGCAAAAATAGCTGCTGGCTGCGTGTGACAGATGATGATCGACGATCTCGAGTGGACCTTCGTAGCCCAGGATCTCCTGGATCGCATCCTGCGGCCGGATCCGTAACAGCTGCCGCGTGAGGTTACTCCGGCGCTCTGTCCCGAGCTCCGGCAGCTGCGACATCCAGATTTGCCTCCCCAGCTTGAGCTCGGGGTCTTCGTAGTAGGCAACGCAATCCACATCGGCGATCGACAGGCCGCCGGCGCGCAGGCAGTAGCGGAATGCCTGGCGCGGCAGCGCACGGTCGTTCTTCACGCGTGAGAAGCGCTCCTCCTGCACCGCCGCGACGAGCGCGCCGTCGCGGATCAGGCTGCAGGCGGAGTCATGGTATCCCGCGGATACGCCGATAATGTTCAAAGGCCTGGCCCACTGGTTGTTGTGTACAAGCTTAACCGATGATGACTTTATCTTAAGTTAACCGATGAAGTAAATTGACGACCGGGCGTCAGCTCGCAGGCGACAGGCGCAGCGCGCGTGCCGCCCAGAGCTCGAACAGCTCCTCGCAGATTCGGGCCTGCACGGCCGGCTCGTCCAGGTCCAGCCCGACGCAGCGCTCCCTGATGCATGAGCCCCGCTCGTGCTGCAGCACCCGCGCAAGCTCTGCCGAAAGGGCGGAAGACGTGTTTTCAAAGTAACGTCCGGCGGTGCTTTCGATGAACCAGGCGTGGCTGCCGTCGATGCCCGTACGTCGTACCAGCTTGCGCGTCGGCGGCAGGTCGGGGATGAGATCGGAAAATGCCGGGTGGCGCGCGGGGTTGGCGACCTTGCGCACCAGCCAGTCGCCGATTACGAGTGCCTGGATGCCGGTCGTCAGGAACGTGACGACCGCATCCGCCGCGGAGTCCACGATAGGCTCGGCGTTGTTGTTGAAGGAAGTGTTAAGCACGATCGGTACGCCGGTGCGGCGACCGAAAGCGTCGATGAGAGAGTGATACTGCGGGTTGTCGACGCGGGAAACGCTCTGGACCCGCGCCGAGCCGTCGACATGGGTCACGGCGCCAATGAGCTTCCGGGCATGCGGCCGCACCGGAAGAACGATAATCATGAAGGGTACGCGGTCGGTGCCCGCCGGGACCTCGAAGTAGTCACGCAGGCTTTCTTCGAGCACAGAGGGCGCGAACGGCCTGTAGTCCTCCCGCTTTTTTACCATCGCATTGATGATGCGCTTGTTCTCGGCAGGCCTTGGATCGGCGAGGATGGAGCGATTGCCGAGCGCGCGCGGTCCGAACTCTGAGCGGCCCTGCACCCAGCCGATGACGCTGCCCCGGGCAAGCAGGTCCGCTCCCGCCTCGCTCGGGTTCTCGACGCGCTGCGCCTCGATCAGGGGCCGCCAGCGGTTGAGTTCGCGCCCGATCTCTTCGCTGTTTCCGACGTCAGGCCCTAGGAACACGTGCGGCATGACCGGGCTGGATATGGGCCTGCCGGCCTCGCGCAGCGTGGCAAGCGCGGCGCCCAGCGCATTGCCCGCGTCGTGCGCCGCTGGCTGCACGTAGACCTGCTTGAACCGGCCGCTGCCGAGCAGCTTGCCGTTCATGGCGCAGTTGTGCGCTACGCCTCCCGACAGGCACAGGTACGGGGCATTGGTCTGTTCCTGGAACCAGTCGACGACGTGCGTGGCGATACGTTCGAGCGTGAGTTGCAATGCCGCCGCGAAGTCCCTGTGCGTTTGCGTGAACGGCTCGCCTTTGCGGCGGAACTGACCGGCGAGCCCGGCCTGCTGCAACAACGCGAGCCGCTGTGCATCCGGGACCAGGGTGAAGCGGCCCTGCGGCTGCAGCTGGTACATGCGCTGGAACAGCGCCTCGAAAACTTGCGGATCGCCGTACGGCGCGAGGCCCATAACCTTGTATTCGTCGAAGCGCTGATAGCCGAGGAAGCCGATCTGCGCGGTATAGAAATTCCCGAGCGAGCTCGCTTCGGGAAGATTGCGCAGCACCCGCACCTGCTCGCCGCGACAGTGCGCGACCAGGCCGGACAGGCCGTCGCCGTCGCCGTCGAGGCACACCACGAGAGCCTCGGGGAATCCGGCGGGATACCAGGCGCCGTACAGGTGAGCGAGGTGGTGCTTGCAGAATTGGAGCTTGCTGCCGACTTCGACGCTGAATTCCCGGCGGAATGCCGCCGCGATGAGCTCCCGACCCCCTTGACGTGCCGCCCGCGGATCGCCTGCATATTGGTGCAGGCAGAGGAACTCGTAAAACTCCTCGGTCGCGTCGGTGACGATCGCGTCGACATCCGGAAGCTCGATACCGGCATGCTGAAGGCAGAAGCGGATCGCTCGCGCCGGAAAGAGGTTGGAGTGTTTGACACGGTCGAGCCGCTCTTCCTCGACCGCCGCGAGGACCTCGCCGTCGCGTACCAGCACGGCAGCAGCGTCGTGATAGCCGTAGCCGGCGATGTCGTCGCCTGCCCGCCAGCGCGGATTGCCGTGCCAACCGAGTACCAGCATGGTGGGTATCCTTCTCCTCAAGTCTTGACACCCGCCGCGCGCCGGGCGCCGGTACCGCGGCCGGGTGGCCAACGCACGGGTGAGCCACCGGGGGGCTTCGCTCAAGATAAAGTTTCTTGATAAAGTTATCGCTAAAATGAATAATCTTCAACACCGCCGACAGGCGGTGAACCCCTTGCACACGTCAAGGTAGCCATCGCGGCCGGAGCGCGGTTCCGGGCGGATACAGGTGAAATCTTGAAAGCATCGCTGATGTTCCCGGACGAACGCATGCCCCTTGTGGTGGAGCCTGACGCGCGCGGGACGGGCATCGGTGAGTTCGTGCACACGCATTGGCGCGAGCTGGAGGCTTTCTCACTGGAACACGGTGCCGTGCTCCTGCGTGGCTTCGACGTGCGCAGCGCCGAGGATTTCTCATGCTTCCTCGATGCGACGGGCCTGCCGCGGCTCGAGTACATGTATCGCTCGACCCCGCGCACGCGGGTAGGCGACAAGATCTTCACGACGACCGAGTATCCGCCGGCGCAGGAAATCGTTCTGCACAATGAAAATGCCTACCAGCGGGACTGGCCGTTGAAGGTGGCGTTCTGCTGCCTCGTCGATGCCAGCTCGGGGGGTGAAACACCCTTGGGAGACATGCGCCGCATAACGGCGGCGATCGGCCCCCGGTTGATGGACCGTTTCGCGGCGCGCGGTGTTCGTTACATGCGGCACTACCGGCGGCACATCGACTTGCCGTGGCAGGTCGTGTTTCAGACCGAGCTGCCCGAGCAAGTCGCAGCTTACTGCCGGGAGCAGGGGATCGAGCACCAATGGATCGATCGGGAGACGCTGCGCACGTCGCAGCGGGCGCAGGGAACCGCCGTGCATCCGATAGTGGGCGAACGGGTGTTTTTCAACCAGGCGCACCTGTTCCACATTTCCAGCCTCGGCAGCGCGGGAGCGCGGTCATTCGCGCAGCTGTTCGGCGCGGAACGGCTGCCGCGCAACGCGTGCTACGGCGACGGCGAAGAGATTGATCCTGGGGACCTGGAACACATCCGCACGGCCTTTCGTCGCCACGAGATCTGCTTTCCATGGCGGCCGGGCGACGTGCTGCTGCTGGACAATATGCAGGCGGCGCACGGGCGGCGGCCCTTCCGCGGCCCCAGGAAGGTGCTGGCCGCGCTATTGGAGACCTATTCGAGTGCCGCTGCTGAAGCAGCAGCACCGACGCGGGCAGGGAGACATTGTTGAGCACTGAGCAAGTGAGTGCACACATCCCCGCTGCCGCGCTCGACGAGCCTCGCATCGCGCCGCTCTCGTCCGCACAGCTGCGGCTTTGGTTCCTGGAGAACGCCTCGCCTGGTTGCGGCTTCAACCTGATCTATCCGTTCGTGCTCCAGGGAGCGCTCGACGCCGCGGCCCTCGAGCGTAGTTTCCTCGAGCTGACGCGGCGTCACGGCAGTTTGCGCACGCGATTCGCCGATGGCGCCGAGGAACCGGTGCAGGTCGTGCTGCCCGACGCCCCGCTTCCGTGGTCGTACAAAGACCTTTCGAATCTGTGCATGGACGCCGATGCTCCCCTCGTGCAGGAGATCGTCGCCGGCGAGGCGCAGCGACCTTTCGACCTGCGGTCGGCACCGCCGCTGCGCATGCTGCTCCTGAAGCTCAGCAGCCGCGTTCACGTGCTGCTGTTCGCGGTGCACCATATCATCTGGGACGGCTGGTCCTGGTCGGTGGCGGCACAGGAGATCGGTGAGCTCTACAAAGCGTTTGCCGCCGGCGGGCAATCGACATTGCCGCCGCTGGCGATGCAGTATGCAGACCATGCCGAGGACCAGCGGAACCGACTGGTCGGAGCAGCGTTGCGGGAACGGCTGGAGTACTGGAGGCAGCAGCTGGCCGACGCGCCTGAGCCCCTTGCATTGCCGGGGACGGCCGCTCGCAGGGAGTTTGCCGCGCACTCTTCCGGCCGCTTGCGTACCGTCGAGCTGTCGAGCGCGCTCAGTCGCTCCTTGCTGGAGCTGGCCCGGACCTGGAACGTCACGCCTTTCGTGTTGCTGCTGGCTGCATATCAGCTGCTGCTGTCGCGCTGGAGCGGGCGAAAAGATATCGTCGTAGGCACTGCCGTCGCAGGCCGGGCCCGCCGCGAGACGCAAGGCCTCATCGGCTTCTTCGTCAACCTGATCGCCCTGCGCGGCGACCTGCGCGGCGATCCATCGTTCACCGATCTCGTCCAGCGCTTGAACGAGACGGTGCATACCGCAATCGCCCATCACGATCTTCCGCTTGAGAAGCTGGTGCAGGAACTGCCGCGGCACGAGATGGCGACGGCCCACCCGCTGTTCCAGGTGCTGTTCGGCTTTCGTAACTATCCCCAGGGAGCATTCACGCTGGATGGCATCGAGGTCGCCGAGATCCCCTATGAAGCTTCGCATACGGAGTTCGACCTGGCGTTGACCGTCGCGCGGGCAAAAGCCGGGTTGCGCCTGGAGATCCAGTACTCGACGGACGTGTTCGATGAGCCTTCGATTGCGCGATTCATCGAACACTACGACCAGGTGCTGCACCAGATCGTTGCGGATCCGCAGCGTCGGCTGAGCGAGGTCGAGGCCCTGACTATTGAGGAGCGACGCCGGATCGTGTCCGGGCGGTGTGATCGCCTCGACGTTTCGCAGTGCCTGCATGAGAGATTCGGCGAGCAGGCGGCGCGCAATCCCGCGGCCGTGGCGCTCACCAGCCAGGATCGCATACTCACGTATGGCGAGCTGGAGCGATCGAGCAACCAGCTGGCTCATTACCTGTGCGGACTGGGCGTCGGCCCGGAAGCGGTCGTCGCGTTGTGCCTCGAGCGTTCCGCCGACCTGGTCGTTGCCGTGCTCGCCGTGCTCAAGGCCGGCGGTGCCTACCTGCCGATCAACCCCGATGATCCGCCGGAGCGTCTTGCGTTCCAGCTGGCCGACGCGTCGACAAGAGTGTTGATCACGCAGGATCGCCTGCGCAGGAGGCTGCCGGCAGCGAACGTGCAGCTCATCTGCATGGACGCCGAGCGAACGGAGATTTTGAAACAGCCTCAGGATGCACCTGCAAGCCGCGCGCATGCCGACAATCTCGCCTACATCATTTACACCTCCGGCTCCACGGGCCAGCCAAAAGGCGCGATGATCACGCACCGCAACGTCCTCCGGCTGTTCGCGGCGGCAGAGCGTCGGTTCCGGTTCGGGAGTGACGATGCGTGGCCGCTGGTCCACTCCTACACTTTCGATTTTTCCGTCTGGGAGCTGTGGGGAGCGCTGCTGTACGGCGGACGCCTCGTCGTGGTTCCTTCGCAAGTCAGTCGTTCCGCCGAGCAGCTCCACGAGCTGGTGAGCCGCGAGGGGATCACGGTGCTGAACCAGACACCGAGCGCATTCCGCAGCTTCTGTCAGGCTGATCGCCGGGCATCGCGCCCGCTCAGCCTGCGCTACGTGATTTTCGGAGGCGAGGCGCTGAGTGCCACGGAGCTTTACGGCTGGATCGAGCGCTACGGGGACGACAAGCCGCAGCTCATCAATATGTATGGCATCACCGAGACGACCGTGCATGTCACCTTTCGCCGCGTACGCAGGGCGGACGCGGAGCAGAACACGGGCAGCGACATAGGACGGCCTTTGGCGGACCTGCAGGCTTATGTACTCGGCGAGCGGCTGGAGCAGCTGCCCACGGATGTGGCCGGCGAGCTGTACGTCGCGGGCGGCGGCCTTGCACGCGGCTATCTCGGCCGCGGCGGACTCACAGCCGCGCGCTTCATTGCAAACCCATTCGGCGCGCCAGGCAGCAGGCTGTACCGCACGGGCGATCTCGTTCGCCGCCTTGGCGACGGGCAGCTGCAGTATCTCGGGCGAGTGGATCAGCAGGTGAAGGTACGCGGATTTCGCGTCGAGCTGGGCGAGATCGAGGCCGCATTGCTGCGGCATCCGGCGGTGGGTGCAGCTGTCGCCGACGTACGCGATGACGAATCGGGCAGCAAGCGCATCGTTGCGCACATTGTCCCGGTGGACACGGCTCAGCCTCCCGATCCCGCGGAGCTCCGGAACTTCCTGTGCTGCATCGTGCCGAATTACATGCTCCCGAGCGCGTATGTCATGCTCGATGCGCTGCCGCTTACCGTCAATGGAAAAGTGGACCGCCGCGCGCTACCGGAGCCCGGCACAGGCGCCTATTCCACGCAGCAGTACGAGCCGCCGGAAGGTGAGGCGGAGCAGACGGTGGCCGCGATCTGGGGGGATCTGCTGCACGTGCCCGTAGTGGGACGGTGGGACAATTTCTTTGCGCTCGGCGGTCATTCATTGATGGCGCTGACGCTCATTGAGCGTATGCGCGATGCGGGACTCGTTACCGACGTTGCCACGCTGTTTACGAGCGATTCCCTCGCCGAATTCGCAGGGCGGGTACGTGCCGCCCGGTCAGCCGGGCCGGCGGCAGCCGACGGCGGTGTGCCGAGGCGATGCGAGCGTGTAACGCCGGAGATGGTGCCCTGGGCGGAGCTCGATCAGGAGCAGCTCGACGACCTCGTGCAGCAGGTACCCGGCGGTGCCGCGAATGTTCAGGACATCTACCCGCTTGCCCCGCTGCAGGAAGGCATTCTCTTTCACCACCTGACCGAATCGAAACAGGATCCGTACCTGCTGCGCTGGCTGCTTGCGTTCGATACGCGGCGCCAGCGGGAGCAGTACCTGGACGCGTTGACCGCGATGGTTGTGCGCCACGACGTCCTGCGCACCGCTATCGCCTGGGAGAACGTTGCGCAGCCCGTCCAGGTCGTGTGGCGAAACGCGACGCTGCCCATCGTGGACCTCGGTGCCGTTTCCGGCGATGCGGGAGCGCTGCTGCTGAACCGGCGTGACGGTGAAAGTTCAACCGTGGATCCGCGCCGAGCCCCGCTCTTGCGTGTAATCCTGGCGGACGAGCCGCAGTCGGGACGCTCGCTGCTGCTGCTGCTCAGTCACCATCTCGCGGTCGATCATACGACACTGGAGATCCTGCACGAGCAAATGAAGGCGCACATGCAGGAACGCCTGCATCTGCTTCCGCCTCCAGGATCGTTCCGGGAGTTCGTCGTGCAAGCGCGCGATGCGCTGCGGACCGATGAGCAACAGGCGTTCTTCCGTGAGCTGCTGCACGATATCAACGAAACGACGGCACCTTTCGGGCTGACGGACGCACATGCAGGCGGCTCCGCGATCCGCGAGGCGCGCCTGGTGGTGCAGCACGCGCTCGCGAAGCGGTTGCGTAACTGTGCACGCTCCGCGAACGTGACGGCGGCCAGTATGTTCCATCTCGCGTGGGCCGGCGTCCTTTCACGCACGTCAGGCCGCCGTGCAGTCGTTTTTGGAACGGTTCTGCTCGGGCGCATGCACAGTGAGGCGCCGGCCGAGCGGGGCGTCGGCTTGTTCATCAATACGCTGCCCATGCGAATCGATGTGGACGACCGCAGCGTGCCAGACGCGCTGCGAGACACGCACGAACGGCTGGCAGGATTGTTGCGTCACGAGCAAACACCCCTGGCAACCCTGCAGCGCTGCAGCGGGATAGCGCCGCCGGCGCCGCTGTTCTCGGCCCTGCTGAACTACCGGCATGGCCGCGACCAGGAAAGCCGCGTCTGGCCCGGCATGCAAGTGCTCCACAGCGAGGAGCGCACCAGCTACCCGTTGACGTTGACCGTAGATGACCGCGGCGCCAACTTCGAGCTGACCGTTCAGGTTGCCGCGCCCGGCAACCCGACGCTCGTAAGCGAATTGATGCACACGGCGCTCGAACAGCTGGTCGAGGCGCTGGAGGATGCGCCCCGTACCCCGGCTCGAACCATCGGCATCCTGTCGGCCACGCAGCGCGAGCGGTTGCTGGTGGAGTGGAACCGCACGGAGGAGGCGTAC
>CAZSKQ010000027.1:23785-33148 GCA_964607425.1 uncultured Woeseiaceae bacterium | reverse complement strand
GCTAAACGGCTGAAAACGGCCAGAAAACCGTGGATTAAGACCGAAAAATAAGCCTCTGGACAGCGATAATTCCTGCCGATTCCGTGGCTTACGAAGGTCCGACCCACTCCCTGGGCTTTTCGGAGCCGCCGCCGAAGAAGAATTTTTCCATCTCGCGTTCCAGGAACTTGCGGGCCTCGGGCTCGATCGGGGTCAGCCGGTATTCGTTGATGAGCATGGTCTGGTGCGCCAGCCAGCGTTGCCACGCCTCCTTGGAGACGTTGTCGTATATTCGCCGGCCGAGCTCGCCGGGATAGGGCGCGTAGTCGAGGCCTTCCGCCTCGCGGCCCAGTACCACGCAGTTAACCGTTCGCATTCGCTTTCGCCTTCTCGATGAGTGTTTTGACCGGTGCCGCCAGTCCGAAGTGCGGCGCCTGCCCGTACTTGTACCAGATGCGATCGTCGCTATCAGCGGCCTCCGCCGGCGCCGCCGCCAGCCGCACGGCGACCGGGATGATATCGAGGTCGTAATGACTGAAGCTGTGCCGCAGCGGCGCCCAGCGTTCCACGCGCGCGGGCCTCGCCGCGAGGCGCTGCTCGCACCACGCGAGGAGTGCGGGCTCGTCCGCGAATTCAGGCAGGCTCCACAGGCCGCCCCAGATTCCGGAAGGCGCGCGCCGCTCGAGGTAAACGCGGCCCTCGCAGAGCGCCAGCGCCATGTGCGTGTGCCGAAGCGGCCGCGTGCGCGCCTCGCGACGGCCGGGGTAGTCGTCCTGTCGGCCGGCCGCGCTTGCCCTGCAGTCCGCCACCAGCGGGCAAAGCGTGCAGGCCGGGCGCCGTCGCGTGCAGACGGTCGCGCCCAGGTCCATGATCGCCTGCGTATAGGCCGCCGTACGCAGCGCCGGCGTGTGGTGTTCCGCATGCTCCCACAGGCGCCGGCTGACGGCTGGCCGGCCGGGCCATCCATCCACGGCGTGATAGCGCGCCAGCACGCGCTTCGCGTTGCCGTCCAGGATCGCGTGCCGCTGGCCGCACGCGAGCGACAGGATGGCTCCCGCAGTCGAACGTCCGATACCCGGCAGCGCGACGACCTCATCGAACGACTCGGGAAAGCGGCCGTCGCAGCGCTCGACGATCACGCGCGCCGCCGCGTGCAGGTTGCGCGCCCGCGCGTAATAGCCGAGCCCGGACCAGTGCCGCAGCACGTCGTCGAGCGTCGCCGCCGCGAGCGCGCGCAGGTCCGGGAACGCAGCCATGAATGCCCGGTAATAAGGAATGACGGTGGATACCTGTGTCTGCTGCAGCATGATTTCAGATACCCAGACCCGGTAAGGCGTCGGATCCTGTTGCCAGGGCAGGTCCTTGCGCCCGTGGCGATCGAACCAGTCGAGGAGGCGTGTCGCGAACTGCCCGCTCATCACGTGCCCACGGGCTTCGGCGTTTCGCCGCGCGCGAGCGACTCAATGCGATCGATCACGTCGATGCCGTCCTCGCGCAAGGTGCGCTTGATGATCCACGGGCCGATTACCGGCGGCACCCAGAAGTCGGGCTCCATTTCGAAGTCGTAGCGCATCAGCGTGCCGCCGCTTTCCTCGACCAGGCGCCAGCGCTCGCGGCAGTACCTGAAATCGCTCTTCTCCGGGACGGCAACCGCTACGATTTCCGATTGCGGCTCGAGCAGCAAATAGCCCGCGCGCTCCAGCACTTTGCAGTACAGCAGCATGCAGCCTTGCATGCGCGTGTAGAAGCGCGGACGGCCCTGCTCGTCGGGCGCGACGTCGTAGGTTTCAACGAAGGCGCTGGTGAAGCGGACGAACAGGTCGTAGTCGGTGAGGACCCGGTAAACGTCCTCCGGCGGCGCCGCCAGCCACACTTCCGATACGACGTAATAGCGGCTGTCCTCGTACTCCACCGAAATGTTGCGCAGGTCGGCCGTCATTGCGGCCGATGCCGCGCACAGCAGCGCGGCACCCGGGAACACACGCCGTATCATGGACGAGCGCCTGCGAACACAGGCCGTTCCTGGACGGGGGCCGGGCGGAACCCGCTGCGGCGGGCGGCCGCGCTCATAGCTGGTTGAGCAGGTTGCGGAGGCGGTTCTCGAGCTTCTTCTTTGGGTCGGTCGGCTGGTCCTGCTCCTGCTCTTGCTCGTCCTCGCCGCCGAAGAGCTCGTTCAGCAGGCGATCTTTCAGCTCGTCCTTCTTTTTCTCGACCGCCTCCTCCACCTGCGACTTCAGCATGCCTTCGATGTCCGGACGGATACTCGGCGATGTGAGCGCACCGGTTACCCGCAAGGGAATCACTGCCTCCGTGAAATCATCGAGTTCCGCCTCGCTCGCGGGGTTGACGAATTCCGGCCGCTCGAGCACGCGCGCCTGCAGGCCGTAATCGATCGTGCCCTCCACGAGATCGACGTTCCCCTTGCCCGTAAGGCGCAGGAACGGCAGCTCCGCCAGCAGGTCGTCGTTGCGGAACAAGCCGTCTTCGACGGTGCCCGTCGCCACCACCGAGGAGAATTCCGTGCGCGGCGGCCCTTGCCGCTCCGGCGGCGGCTCCTTCCGGAACAGCGCGCGCGCGGCCCGGAGCTGGTACCAGATGTCGACGCCCTCCCAGGCGCCGTTCGCAAGCTGGAACGTCATCTTGCCGTCGAGATCGCTCTTGATCTCCCCCACGGTGGCACCGCGGCCGCGGAGCTGGAAGCTGCCCGCGATCGTGCCGCTGATGTTGTCCTGCTCGAACATCGCCTGCGCGAGCGGCGTCAGGCTCACGCCTTCGACTTTCTCGTCCACCGAGATCGACGGCACCTCGCCCGAGGCATCGATCCGTACGTCGCCGGTGTAGGTGCCGTCGAACAGCTCGGCACTCAAAGGGTGCAGGCGCAGCTTGCCGGCAACGTTGTTCACACCCACCTCGAGGTTTTGGAACTCCATGCCGGTGAGCGTTGCCTGCTGCAGTTTCGCGCTGCCGATGGCCTGGAACGATCGGATCATCTCGACCGGGATTTCGATCTGGTCGGGGTTGCTCTCGTTCGCTGCCCCGGTCGGCTCCCCTCCCGGCGCCATGTAGCGGTCGAGGTCAATCCTGTCCGCGTTGAGCTCGAACCGGATCACCCCCTGCTCGGTCATCGGCCAGCTCAGGCGGCCGTTCAGGGTCGTGTCGTCGAGCTGGAGCGCGAGCGAAGTCAGCGTGATCGCTTCCTCGCCGACGACCGCGTCTGCGTTGAATGCGACTTGTGTGAGCGCCGCCGGATCGGCGGTTACCGGCGGCTCCGAGCCGAGCGCCTGCAGCAGTCCCTTGAGCGAAAAAGGCTGGACCTTGAGGCTCGCCTTCGGCTGCGGCGTGCCGGCGTAGGAGAATGGCTCGATGTCGGCCAACGCCCGCAGGTCGAGGAAGGCGAACTCGAGCGTGCCGGCCGTCACCGTCTCCGCCTCTGTATCCACCGCGAGAGCGGGCGCGCGCAACGCGAACTCCGCCGGCTGTTCGGCGATGCCGGCCAGCTGTCCCGTGACCTCGAGGCCCTCCACCGCGAACCTCGCGAACTCCTCGCCGATGGTAGCCGCACCCGCAAGCGCGAGATGCCCGCCGAGCTCGCCCGGGTTCGCCGCGAAGTCGAGCTCCGCCTCGAAGTCGAACGGCGCGCCGCCCGCAATACGCCCTGTGACCAGCGACAGCCCTGTAATGTCATACGAACTGCCGGCCTGCGCGTCCGCGTAATGGATGGTCGCGTTGCTTACCTCGATTCCGCGCACGTCGAGCGACGTCGCGCCTGCGTCCGCGGCAGCAGGCGCCTCCGGCTCCTCCTCCGCGGCCGCCAGGTCTGCCCAGTTGGTGTCGCCGTTGGCCGCAACCTCCAGGTTGAGCACCAGCGTATCCAGCGCGGCCGTGCCAACCGCAAGCTCCCGCCGCAGAATCAGCGGCAACAGGCGCACGCTGAGCTCCGCGCGCTCGAAAGTCGCGAACGGCTCGTCGCCGAAGCCCGCCGCATTCGCCAGCTGCGTGCGTCCCACCTCGACCGCGAGCCAGGGAAACACGCTGAGTGACAAGTCGCCCTCGATGATGAGCTCGCGGCCGGTCGCTTTTTCGACCTGGGCCGCTATCTCGTCCCGGTAGTCGTTCGGGTCGAAAAAGAGCAGCAAGCCGATCGCGGCAATGATCAGGATGCCGATGAGGCTCGCGAGGGCTACCAGCAGTATCTTGATGAGACGGCCCATGTCTTCGTCTGTCCGTAGCGAAGGAATCTCAGGATAGCAAATCCGGCCGGGGGTTCATGAGTGAAGCGTCAAAGCCCGGCACCGGAAGGTGGTTCGCGGGCCGATCCCCCAGCGGACGGTGCTTCGCGGGCCAACGCTCCCCCACCGGACGAGGGTTTGCGGATCGATCCCCCGCCGGACGGCGGTTCGGGGACCGTACCCCCGCCGGACGCTGGTTTGCGGACGATTTCCTCCCCGGCCGCGGCCGCAGGAGCGCGCATCGCGCGCGATGCCACCGCCACACAACAGGGCAATCGCCCGCATGGCGGGCTCCTACAGGTGCGACAGCCGACCGCCGGGGCGGAGCCGTCGGGGCCGTCGACCGTTGGATCGGAGCCATCGGGGCTGTCGACCGCCGGGACGGAGCCGTCGGGGCCCTCGACCGCCGGAGCGGAGCCATCGGGGCCGCCGACCGCCGGAGCGGAGCCATCGGGGCGACCGCCGGGTCGCGGCCATCGGGGCGACCGCCAGGTCGGAGCCATCGGGGTCCTCCGGGCTTCCCCGCGCGCTACTTCTTGCAGAGGCGGATGTCGCCGTTCAGGGTGCTGATCGTGACCCGGGCGTCGCCATCGCCCTCGGCGAAGCGAAGCTCGTAGCCGGGCGTATACCGGCTGGTGCGCGAGGGCTCCGGGCCGAAGCAGTTCCGGATATCGCCGTTGAAGGTCTCGATGTCGAAACGCGCGGACAGGTCGTCCTGCAGTTCTATGTTCACCTCCCCGTTGATCGTCTCGGCGTCCATGCGGCCGCCGCCGAGCAGCGCGCCGCGGAAGACAACGTCACCGGAGGTCGAGTTTGCCTGCACCCGCTTGAAACGGCTGTTCACCATGATGACGTCCCCGCTCACCGACCCCGCTTCGATTTCGCCGGCCAGGTTCTCCACCTCGATATCCCCGCTCACGGCCGCCGCGCGGGTGCGGTTCTCCTGGCCCTGCCCCTCGATGCTGACGTCGCCGCTGATCGTTTCCACATCCACATCGGCGCCGAAAGCCTGCAGGCCGATGTCGCCGCTGATGGAATTGAGCCGCAGCGCGCCTTCGACGCCGCTCACATCGATATCGGTGCTGATGCCGCTCACGTTGACCGCGCTGCCTGCCGGCACACGCAGCGCCAGCTCGCTGGAGAGGTCGCCGCGATGCCGATCGGAACGGACGCGGACGATGGTCGTGTTGCCGTCGCGCTCGAATTGCAGCTCTTCCACGTCCGAGCCGAGCTCGCCCGTGACCTCGACTTCCGCGCGCGACCAGCCGCGGACTTCCACCGACCCCGCCGTGTTGTCGATCGTCACCGTGCCGTTAGCCGCGGCTTCCAGCCGCCGGTTGACCGTCTCGGTGGCGCTGTCGGCATTGCCGTCACCGCAGGCGAATGTCGTGGCCACCAGCAGCACCAGGCAAGCCAGTCTCGTAGTCATCATTGTCATCTTCATAGAACTCACACGTGCCTCAGATATCGCGGCGGCGCATTTCGCTCGCCGCTGCGATCGTTTCCACCTTGCGCATGAGGTCGAGCTCCTCGCGATAAGCGCCGAGCAGCAGGTCCCGGAGCAGCGCATTGTCGGGCTCCTCCGCCAACGCCTGGTTCATCTCGCTGATGGCAGCGCGAATGTCGGCGATGTTCTTCTCGACTGCCTCGCGGGTTTCCGGCGGCAACTGCGCCAACCTCGCGTCCAGGCCCGCGGCGAGCCCGTTGCGGGCGTCAATGAACTCCGGCCCCAGGTGGTAACGGCTGCCGAAGTTTCCCGCGACCATTTCGAATGCAAGCGGCGGCCCCTGCACCGGCTGCACGGCCACCGGTCCGTCCTCGAGCAGGAGCCAGGTCAAGGCCGACGAGCCGCCCACCAGCATCACCACTACCGCCGCCTGGGCAACGATCCGGTTCCAGTTCCAGCGGCGCGCCGGCGCCGGCCGGGAGATGGCGTCCGCGATGCCCGGCCACAGGTCCCGCTCCGGCGCGATACCCCGCGGCAGTTCGCGCGCGGCCCGCATCAGCGGGTCCGCTTCCCTGTCCTCTGTTCCGTCCCGTTCGTTCATGCTTCACCTGCCGTAATGTCCAATTGCTGCGCGAGCAGGCGCCGCGCGCGGTGTAATTGCGCCTTGCTGGTACCGCTTGCGATACCGAGCATCTCGCCGGTTTCGTCGTGACTGTAGCCGTACACGGCGTGCAGCACGAACACGTGGCGTGCGCCGCTCGGCAGCTCCTGCATCGCTTGTTCGAGGTCCCGCAGGCCGCTGCTGTCACCCACGGCGGGCGGCCCGCTGTCCGTTTCCGCGATCGCGCGCAACCGGTCCTGTTCGCGGCGCGACTTGCGCATGCGCCCGAGCACAGCGTTGACCGCGATGCGGTGCAGCCAGGTGCCGAACGAGCTGTCGCCGCGAAACCGGTCGAGCTGGCGCCAGGCCTGGATGAACGCCTCCTGCGCGCAATCCTCCGCCTCGGACGTGTTCCCGGTCATGCGCAGGCACAAGCCGTAGACGCGGTCGACGTGCAGCCGGTACAGCGACTCGAAGGCCTGCGTATCCGATCTCCTGGCTCGTTGCAGCCATTCCTGCTCCCGTGCTCCCTCTGCGCTCAAGGGCCGGGCCTCCTGGGCTGTAATCCCGGGATTTGCGGCCAAACCTGCTGCCAACGCATGCGTCTCCTCATCTTTACGCCTTTTGATGCCGGGGACTGGCTGAGGGTTTGATCCGGCCGGACGGCGCGGCACTCGCGGACGCCGCGAGGGGCCTGGTCGGCGCGCAGGCAGGCAATGCGGGCGCACGCGTGCGGCGCGAGCGACCGGCGATAAGGCAGTGCCACCGTTCTGTTATCATCCGGCTGGCCATGGCAAGGGCGTGCGTTCGCGGCAGCACGCGGCATAAAAAGAACTATGGCATAAAACGCAAGCCGGGCCGGCTGCCGCAAATCCTGGCCGGCTACAGGGGAGCTGCGCGGGCAGGATGACAGCGTACTGGATCATTTACCTCGGAAGCAGTGACTTCGCCGCCGGGTATCTCGCTAATCTCGAACGTTCTCCCTGCTGCGCCCGCCTCTCCCGGCTCGCGCTGGCGCCGCCGGAGAACCTGCCCGGGCCGGCCGATCTCGTGCTCTTCGAAGCTCCCCCGAACAAGGGCGACGGCCACGAATCCGCGCGCCTCGTGCAGGCATTGAAGCACTATCCGCTGGTCGCGCTCACGGACCGTTATCACGAGCACCGCGGCGTCGCGGCCGTACGCATGGGCGCACAGGGGTTCCTCTGCGTCGACGATACCAGCGAAGCGGAACAGGCAGCCGTATTCCTGCACGCGCGCCGCCGGCATCGGCTGCTGGCGCGGTTGTCGGGCTCCGATGCCAACATCCTGTCGATCCTGAAGAGCATCAATGACGGCGTGATCGTGATCGATCGCTCCGGGCACGTGCTCGACGTCAATCCGGCGGCCAGGAGCATCCTGGGGCTGCGCGCGCGGACGGCTCCCGACGTCGATCGCGAGCGCGATTTCCTTTGCATCGCGGCCGATGGCCAGTCGCGCCTTCCGGACGAAGAGCTACCGTTGGCGCGCGCGCAGCGGGGCGAAAAGTTCTCCAACCTGGTCGCGGTACACCGGGTAGCCGGCCAGCCGGACACCGTGCTGAGCATCAATGGCCAGGGCTTGTACGACCAGAATCGCGAGCTCGCCGGCGGCGTTATCACCTTTCGCGATGTCACCGATGTCACGAAGCGGACGCAGGCGCTCGAGAAGCGGGCGCAGTACGACGACCTCACCGGCCTGCCGAACCGCAGCCTGTTCCTGCGGCAACTCGAGAAAGCAGCCGGGCGCGCAAGGCGGCGCGGCAGCTCGATCGCGGTGCTGTTCATTGACCTCGATCGTTTCAAATCGGTGAACGACACGCTCGGTCACGATGCCGGCGACGAGTTGCTGCGGCAGGTGGCCGACCGGCTGGTGCGCAATCTCAGGGTCGGGGACACGTCCGGGCGCTGGGGCGGCGACGAGTTCGTCGTGTGCCTCGAGGATTTCGGCGAGTCGCCTAACGCGGCGGCCGCGGCGCAAAAGCTCGTGCTCGCGCTGTCGGAGAAATACGAGCTGCGCGCGAGCGAGGTATACGCGACGCCGAGCATCGGCATTGCGCTCTATCCCGACTGCGGCGAGAGCATGGAGCGGGTGGTCAAAGCCGCCGATCTCGCGATGTACCAGGCGAAGAAGCGGGGTGGCGGGCGCTTCCAGTTCTACTCGGAAGCGCTGAATGCGAAGCTCGAGCAGCGCGAGGAGCTGGAGCTGGGGCTGCGCCATGCGCTCGTGCGCCGCGAGTTCATGCTGCACTACCAGCCGCGTATCGACGTGGGCAGCGGCCGACTCATCGGTCTCGAGGCGCTGCTGCGCTGGCAGCATCCCCGCTACGGATTGCTCGCACCCGCGCGTTTCCTGCCGATCCTCGAGTCGAGCGGCCTTATTCACTCCACGGGCGAATGGGTGATCGACACCGCCTGCCGGCAGCTCGCCGCCTGGCAGCACGAGTTCGACCTGCCGGACCTGGCGCTCGCGATTAACCTGTCGCCGCGGCAGCTGTTGCACCGGCGGCTGGTCGATGCGGTGTCGAAATCGCTGTCGGATACGGTGCTCGACCCGGGCTGCGTCGAGCTCGAGATCAGCGACGGCAACCTGGTGCGCGGCCGCAGCGCGGAATACGAGACCTTGCAAGGACTGCGGGCAGTCGGCGTTCGCCTGTCGCTGGATCACTTCGGCACGAACGATGTGTCCTTCCGCTCGCTGGATACCGGGGTGATCGACGGCTTCGTGCTCGACCAGTCCCTCATCCAGGACCTGACCGAGAACGGCACCCACCAGCGCATCGTGCGCGCCGCCATCGCAATGGCGCGCGGGCTCGATATCGAGGTCGCCGCCGAAGGCGTGGAAACGGTGAGCCAGCTCGAGTTCCTGAGGAACTGCCAGTGCGACCTGGCGCAGGGCTTCCTGATCAGCCGCCCGATGCGCGCGGAAAAAGTCTCCGGCATGCTGCGCAACGAAATCGCCGGCACCCGCCTCCTGGCACACGCCTGACCGTAGGAGCGCGCCGCGCGCGCGACCGACGCCGGGCCCGATTAGCGCCGCCGATCAAGTCCTGCCACAGGAGGCGTCGCCCGCATGGCGGGCTCCTACAAAAG
>CAZSKQ010000027.1:0-23685 GCA_964607425.1 uncultured Woeseiaceae bacterium | reverse complement strand
GCACCGCCGATCAATTCCTGCCACAGGAGGCGTCGCCCGCATGGCGGGCTCCTACGGGGGGGCGAGTAGTGACAGGGCTGCGCTGCGGGCCAGTTCGAGCGGTAGCATCGGCTGCAGGCCGAAATACACGTTTGCGAGTGTCGCGCTCCACAGCACCGCGAGCATCCACCACGGTGCCTCCGCGCGCGCGGGCGCGTCCGCCGGTGCGGCGAAATACGCGGCTTCAACCACTTTCCAGATATACCCCACGGCCATGAACGAGCTGAGCAGGATCGGCGCGATCAGCAGCACTCCCCAGGGACCCAGTTCGAGGGCGCCGAGCACGAGATACCATTTGCTGATGAACCCGGCGGTTCCCGGCATGCCGATGAGGCTCAAACCGGCGACGACGAACGCCGCCATCGTGTACGGCATCCGGCGCGCGGCACCCGCGATTCGCTCGAGAGAAATGCCGCCGTGAGCCAGGCCCAGGCAGGCAACAGCCAAAAACAGGGTTCCCTTCGCCAACGCGTGGTTGAAGATGTGCACGATGCCGGCGGTAAGTCCCGTCACCGACACCAGGCCGGCGCCGAGGAGGATGTAGCCGACCTGCGCGATGGACGAGTAGGCCAGCAATCGTTTGACGTTGTTTTGCAGCAGGGCAAACGCCGAACCGGCCAGCACCGCCGCGATCGCGAGCGGCATGATGAATTGCGACATCTGCGTCACATCGCCCGGCAGGTTGCCCTGCAGCACGACGAAATCGAAACGCAGCAGCACGTACAGCGTTACTTTCGTGGAGCACGCGGCGATGAACGCACTGACGGCATTGGGCGCAAAGGTATAGGCGTTCGGCAACCAGGCGTGCAGGGGAAAGACCGCCGCTTTGAGAGCAAGTCCGGTCGTGATGAACGCACCGGCCGCCAACACCGGCGTCAGATCGGGCGCCACGGCCAGTCGTGACGCCATGTCGGCAAGGTTGAGCGTGCCGGTCATCATGTACATGAAGCCGATGCCGATCAGGTAGAACGTCGCACCCAGCGTGCCCATCACCAGGTACTTGAATGCTGCCGGCAGCGCCTCGCGCCGGGCTCCGCCCGTGATCAGGATATAGCTGCCGAGCGAGGAGATCTCCAGGAACACGAAGATATTGAAGGCATCGCCTGCCACGGTGATGCCGGAGAGGCCCGCAAGAGTCAGCAGCCAGGCCGCGTAGAACAGGTGCTGCCGTTCCTCAGGCACCTCGAAGCGAAAGGTGGCATGCGCGATGAGCAGCGCGACGCTGGAGGCGCCGGTGATGACCAGCAGCAACAGCGCCGAGAAAGCGTCGACGACCACCTCGATTCCGTAAGGCGCGGGCCAGGAGCCTACCGCGTAGCTAAGCGCGCCCGCTGCGCGCACGGTAAATACCAGCTCCACCGCCATGGCAAAAGCCAACAACGAAGCGGCGGTGGCGGCCGCCCACGCGAGGCTGCGCTGGCGCAGCAGCGCGGCGAGCGGCGCCGTCAGCAGCGGCACTACGACCTGAAGCACCGGGAGGTGCATGCTCCAGTCAATCATTCGTTGTCCATGGCTCTTATTTCGTCTTCTTCCACCGTGCCGTACGCTTCATTGATCCGCACCACGATCGCGAGGCCGAGAGCGAGCGTCGAGATGCCGACCACGATGGCCGTGAGTATCAATACCTGCGGCAGCGGGTTCGAATAGACCTGCCCGGCCGCGGCGGTCGTGATAATCGGCGCGGTGCCGCCCTCGACCTTGTCCATCGAGATGTACAGGAGAAACACCGCGGCCTGGAAGATCGACAGCCCGATCAGCTTCTTGACCAGGTTGGCGCGGGCAATGACGGCGTACAGCCCGATCACAAGCAGGATTGCGAACACCCAATAGTTGTAGAGGTGCAGGAATTCCATCACGCGCGCTGCTTACGTACGGCAAAGGAGAAGAAAATCGCCAGGAGCACACCCGTAACGGTGAGTCCGACGCCTGCCTCAACGAGCAGGATTCCGAGATGCTGGCCCGCCACCGGATCGTCCGCCAGCACGGAATAATCAAGGAAGTTGCCGCCACGGATTATTCCGACTAATCCGACCCCGCCATAGAGCAGCCCGCCAGCCGCCATCATTCCCGTTAGCGCGCGGAACGACAGCACCCGCAGCGCGTTTCCCGCGCCTTCCGTCAGTGCGTACAGGATGATTCCGGCGCTCACCAGCGCACCCGCCTGGAAACCCCCGCCGGGCCCGTAGTCGCCGTGGAATTGCACGTACAACCCGAACAGCACGATGAACGGCACGATGATGCGGCCGATGATGCGTGGAATGAGGTGGTGGCGCAGTCCCAGCGCTTCCGCCGACGCCGTCAGGGCAAGGCCACCGCGTTCCGCGCGGCTTGCGAGCAGGAAGAGCACGCCGGTACCTGCGGTGAAAATGACGAACAACTCCCCGAGCGTGTCGTAGCCACGAAAGCTCGCAAGGATCGCGGTCACTACGTTCGGAACGCCAATGAGTACCGGCGTCTCATCGAGGTACCACGGAGCCACATGCGTATGCACGGGCGCCTCCGGATCGCCGAGGCGCGGCATGTCGAAGGTGGCATTGATGATCAGCAGCGCAATGGCCGACACGACTGCAGCCGGCAGCAGCAGGCCGCGCTTGCGAACCTTCTCCGTGTCGTCGAGCAGTGCCAGCGCGCCGAGCAAAAGCACCGTGGCAATCCCTGCTCCGACCGCCGCTTCCGTCAATGCGACGTCGGCGGCATCGAGGATGAAGAAAACGGATGCCATTTGCAGGCTGAAAATCCCGGTGAGAATGACCGCGGCGAAGAGGTTGTGCGCGCGGACAATGCCGATCGCGGTAATGACCAGCATGGTGAGGAGGAATGCACCGAACACTACTTCCATGATCAACCTTCGTCGTGTTCCGTCGACCGCTGGGGCGCTAGCCCGGAGAGGCGAGCGGCGTTCGCAAGTGCATAGGCAGCCGTTGGCGCGGTAAACAGCAAAAACATCATGATCGCCAGCAGCTTGGCCGTGGAAAGCGTGAGCCCCGCCTGCAGGATGAGGCCCGAGAGCGTCAGGAGCGTGCCGAGCGTATCGGTGAGGCTCGCCGCGTGCATGCGGGTGTAGATGTCCGGCATCCGCAACGCACCGACTCCCCCGACGAACACGAAAAAGCCACCGGCCACCAGCAGCACCCAGCTTGCAATGTCCAGCGCTGCTCCCAGGCTCACCGCTTCTCCTCCGTATCCGGATGCCGCAGCGCGAAGTCCTGCACAAATTTAAGGACCGCCAGCACTCCTATGAAATTGATCAACGCGTAGGCCAGTGCCAGGTCCAGGAAGTCCGTACGGCCGTACAGGAATGCAATGACGGAAAGCAACAGCACCGTCTTGGTACCGAACATGTTCACCGCGAGCACCCGATCGTAAACGGTGGGGCCCAGCAGTGCCCGGATTAACGCGAGCGCCATCGTGACCAGAACCGCAACCGCTGCTGCTACGTACATGCCTTCAATCTCCCGCCACTTTCGCGGCGCGGCGCAGCATTTCCCCGCCCTTCAGATCGCGGGCCCCCTCGACCGTAAGGCAGTGCACCTCGATTACCCCGCGATCGACGTCGATGGATATTGTGCCCGGCGTCAGCGTGATGGAATTCGCCAGCAGCGTCTGGGAGACCGGTCGCAGCCGGCTCGCGTCGACCGACACTACCGTTGGGCTGATCGGCATGCGCGGGCTCAGCACGATTTTCGCCACCGTCACGTTCGATTTCGCGATCTCCTTCAGCAGCCACAGCCAGTAGCGCGGCAGGCGCGGCACCAGGCGGAAAGCATCTTCCTCCACATCGAAAAAGCCGATGCGCGCGGCCAGCCATAGCACCAACGCACAGGAGAGCGCCCCAAAGAACAGCAAGAGCGGCGTGTAGTGCCCCGACCACAGCAGCCAGGTGGCAGCAAATACGACGGCAGCAACGGCGAAACGCGCGATCACGATGGTCCCAGGTAGTAGACGAGTAGATAGCTTGCCAGCACGATCCCCACCACCAGCGCGGCGGTGCCGGTGGCGGCGGGCCGGGCATGCGGCTCGAGGCGGCTTCGCAGGCGCGCGGTGTGGCCTTGCCACAGCCGGGCGAGCACACCCGACGCATAACGCCCGCCCGCGGCCGCGGCGGCGAGCGCGCGCGGCGCGAGCCGCCGGTACAGCCAGTCGGCATCGAGGTTCACGGAGCGCAGCTCCGGCGGATAGATTCCCGTGAGCTTGAGCCAGGCGAAGGCGAGAGCGGAAAAGAGCAGCAACTGCACCTGCACGATCACGTGAGGGTAAGTGTAGGGCGCATAACCGGCATCCCAGGGCAGCAGCGAATAGAGTGTCGCCGGGTATGAGCCGATGAATATACAGAGTACGGCGGCGATACACATGGCGGCCAGCATGTTGCGCGGCGCCTCCGGGACGCGCAATCCGGCATCGTGGCCGAAGAATGCGAAATACGGAATCTTGATGCCGGCATGATGGAAGACGCCCGCGGACGCGAACAGGAGTCCGAGCCAGGCCAGCGTGTGTCCTTCCTCGATCATCGCCGCCATGATCATGGATTTCGACACGAAACCGTTGAACAGCGGGAAGGCCGAGATCGATGCAGCGCCGACAATGCAGAAGACAGTGGTGAACGGCATCGAGCGGTACAGGCCGCCAATGTCGCTGCCGCGGACGTTCCCGACCCGGTACAGGACGGCGCCCATGGTCATGAACAGCAGGCCCTTGAACAGCACTTCGTTGAACGCGTGGGCGACGGCGCCGTTCAGGGCGAGCTCCGTACCGATGCCTACACCGACCACCATGAAACCGATCTGGTTGATCATGCTGTAGCCGAGCACGCGGCGCAGGTCGTTCTCGATCACGGCGTAGAAGATCGGGAACATCGCCATCACAGTGCCGACGGTAACCAGGATCTCGGTCCCGGGGAAACCGCGGGCGAGGGCATAGACTGCCACCTTGGTCGTGAACATGCTGAGGAACACGGTACCGCTCGGCGTCGAGCGCGGGTAGGCGTCGGTGATCCAGTTGTGAAAGAGCGGGAAGCCGCACTTGATGCCGAAGGCCAGCAGGATGAGCCAGCCAGCCAGCGTGCCGGCGCCGATGAAGTCGAAGGCGATGTCGCCGGTCGCCTGGTAGTGCATCAGCGCGCCGCCGAGCAACAGCAGTCCGGACAGCAGGTGCAACGCGAGATAGCGGAACCCGGCGCCCATCGATTCGCGCGTGCGGCCGGCCCAGACCAAAAATGCCGACGCCACCGCCATGCCTTCCCAGTAGAAGAACAGCGAAATGAGGTCGCCGGCGAATACGGCGCCCAGCGCCGAACCCGCGTAGGCCAGCGCGGCCGCGTGTTGCGAGGTATCGCGCACGCACAGCGCATAAATGCCGCCGATGAAGGCGCCGACATGAAACAGCAGGCCGAAAAGCATGCTGAGGCGATCGACTCGGAGCTGCACCAGCTCGAAGCCCAGCACCTGCCAGGTGTACTGGTCGCCGCTGTCCAGCGACAGGAGGTTCAGGATGCCGAGGACCGGCACCAGGATGAGCACGAGCTGCTGCAGCCGCTGCCTGCCGTGAAGCAGCGCCAGCAGGACCGCGCCCGCGAGGAACAAGGCGGCCGGCGGCATTCCCGGCAGCACGGCCCAGTCGAGATGCAGTGGGAAAGCCGCGTCCAGCATCAGCGCCCTTCACCGTAGTAGCTTTCGTCGCGCATCACGAGGCGCCGCAGCACGATGCCGAGCAGCACCAGGATGACGCAGGCGACGAAGCCGTAGACCGCGTAGGAAGCGGGGAAGTCGAGCGCGTGCACGCGTTCGACGCCGTGCCCGTCAGCCGGAAACGGAAACACCAGCTCCACCGCGACGGCGATCAGCGCCGCGATGTGCAGCGCGATCACCGCGATGCGAGCGCCTTGCCGGGTGACCCAGAACAGCGGTGCCTGCCGCCGTTCGCCCATTGCGCGATCCCGTTCGCCCGCCATCTCAGCCCACGAACCCCGCGAGAAACCGCAGCATCGGTTGCGCGGCAAAGAACAGCAGCACGCTGATGGCCGCCGTCAGCGAAAGCGCCAGCAGTGACGGCCAGGGTCCTTCGGAGCCAGGCGCGTCAACGATAGTTGACGGTGCCTCGCCGCGCGGCGGGTAGAAGGCGCGAATGGCGGGCGGCAGCAGGTAGCCCATGGCAAGCAGCGAACCCAGCAGGATCACGGCCAGCATCAACGGCTCGCCGGCATCCAGCGCGCCCCGCGCGAGGTACCACTTGCTCCAGAAACCTGCCGTCAGCGGCATGCCGATGACGCACAGGCTCGCCACGGTCCACGCGGTCATCGTAATCGGCATCGTTCGTCCGATGCCGGCGAGCTCGCTCACCGCCGTCTTGTGGAGCGTGACGAGGATCACCCCGGCACAGAAGAAGAGCGTTATTTTCGCAAACGCATGCGCCGCGATGTGCATGCCGCCTCCCAGCAGCGATATGCGGCTGGCGAGCGTTGCCGCGAGCACGATGTAGGCGAGCTGGCTGATGGTCGAGTACGCCAGCCGCCGCTTGAGGTTGTCCTCGCGTATCGCCAGCACGGCGGCCGCGAGCAGGGTTGCCGCCGCCACGTATTGCATGAGCTGCGCACCATCGAACGTGGTCAGCGCCTCGAGCCCGAACGTATACACGGTAACCTTCAGGATCGCGAACACACCGAGTTTGACCACCGCTACCGCGTGCAGCAGGGCGGAGACCGGCGTCGGTGCCACCATCGCGGCCGGCAGCCAGCGATGGAACGGCATCAACGCCGCCTTGCCGGTGCCGAACAGGAACAGTGCGAACAGCACGGCGAGCAGGGCCGGGGTCAGGCCGGGAACGAGATCGTCACCGCGCATGAATACACCGCCTTCGACGAACGACAGTGTGCCGGTCAGCACATACGTCCAGCCGATGGCGAGCAGCAGGAAGACCAGCGAGGTGCCGAGCAGAACCATCAGGTACGTGCGGCCGCCGGCGCGGTCCTTGTCGGTACCGCCGTGTGTGACGAGGGGATACGTGGCCAGCGTCAGCGCCTCGTAAAAAAGGTACAGCGTCAGCAGGTTCGCGGCGAATGCCGCACCGACGGTTGCGAGGATTGCGAGCGCAAAATAGCAGTAGAAGCGTGCCTGGTGTCCTTCGCGATGCGCGCGCATGTAGCCGATGGCGTACACGACGGTGATGAACCACAGGAAGGCGACGACGAGGGCGAAACCGACTCCCAGCGGTTCGGCGTGAAAATCGATGCCGATCCCCGGAAGGAACTCGAATAGCGTGAAAGCCGGGCGCGCGCCGCCGGCGACCGCCGGCAGCAGCGAGGCGACCAGCGCGAACAGCACCGCTGCCGCCGTTAGGGACGCGGTTTCCCGCAGGTTGGGCCGGTGCCGCAGCAGCAGCACGGCGAACGCGGCCGCGAGGGGCGCCAGCAGCGCAGCCGCGATAAGCCAGCTCGCGCTCGAGGTCACTAGCCTGGAACTCTTGGGGTAAGTCGGGGGCTGCCGCCTCTCAAACCGTGCTGACCGTCATTTCACACAGAATCATGCCCTTCTCCCGTCCCCCGCGGCAGTGCCGTCGTCACTCCCCGTGCTTTGCAATTCGCGGGGCTTCGCGCAATCCAGCCGCGAATTCTGCATTCAATCGAGTCGTTGGTCCAATTCAGAGCTGCTGCCGCAGCTGCTGCCCCGTCGGCGCCCGGGTCAGCCGGGTTCGCCGCAGGACCAGCAGGCGGCGAACTGGCCCTCGTTTTCCGTGCCGCAGTGCTTGCAGCTCCAGGGTAGCGTCGGGCTCTCGTCGTCGGTGGCGCCGCTGATGAGTTGCAGCGCGCGATCGTAGTCGAGGTCGTTCTTCACCCACAGCTCCGGCCACACCTCCTGGAAGGGAATTTCGCCGACGATGGCCCCGAGGTATTCATTGCGAAGGAAGCAGGGGATGCCCTCGCTTGTCAGGATATTGCGATAGTGGCTGATCGTAACCAGGGAATCCGACGACGTTACTTTCTTCATTGTGCTCCAGCTCCACCAAGCTCGCGGAGGAACGCCGCGGGATCTTCGCCGCGTTCGAGCACCTCGACCAGTGCGGAACCCACGATCGCGCCGGCGGCGTGACGGCCGACGGCGGCAACGGCGGCGGCCGAGCGTATACCGAAGCCCGCGCAGACGGGCAGGGGCGACACCGCGCTCACCCGATCCAGGTATTCGGTCAGGTCAGGCGGTAGCGCATTGTCGCCGCCGGTAACGCCGGTGACGGTAACGGCGTACAGGAAGCCGCGGGATGCATCGGCGAGTTTCCGCAGCCGCGCGTCGGGCGTTGCCGGGGTCACGAGTTGCACCAGCGCAAGCCCTTGTGCGTCCAGCGGCTCCCGCAGCTCCGCGCTTTCTTCCAGCGGCAGGTCGGGGACGATGAAGCCGCAGACGCCCGCCCCGGCGGCGCGGCGCGCGAGATCGTCGAAGCCGTACTGGAGCAGCGGATTCAGGTACGACATCAGCACGAGCGGCGCGCGTGGCGGCGCAACCAGCGATTCGAGCTGCTCGAGAATCCAGCGAAGGCTGACGCCGTTGGCAATTGCCGCGTGGCTCGAGCGCTGGATCGTCAGGCCATCGGCCATCGGATCGGAGAACGGCACACCGATTTCCACCACGTCAGCGACTTCGGCGATGGCGCGCAGCGTGGTGAGGAAGCCGTCCCGCTCGGGATAGCCCGCTGTCAGGAAGGGCACCAGTGCCGTGCGACCGGCGCTGTTCGCGTCGCGGATGGCCGCGCTTATGCGCTCATGCGGTTGCATGGTTGCCTGCCTGTGTCGATTTTGCCGGATACTTGCTCAGCGTGGGCATGTCCTTGTCTCCGCGCCCCGAGTTGCCGATGAGGATGCGCTTGCCCGGATTTTCCGTCGCCCACTTTCTCGCGGCCGCGTAGGCGTGTGCCGTTTCCAGCGCCGTCAGGATGCCTTCCGCTTCGCACAGCTCCTCCAATGCGGCGAGGGCCTCGTCGTCATTCGCGGTGACGTAGGTGACGCGGCCAATCGACTGGAGATAGGCGTGCTCCGGGCCGACGCCCGAGTAGTCGAGGCCGGCTGAGATCGAATGCGTTTCCTGCACCTGCCCGTCGGCGTCCTGCAGCACGAGCGAGTAGCAGCCCTGCAGCACACCGGGCGTCCCCGTTGCGAGCGTTGCGGCGTTCTGGCCGAGGCCGCTGCCGGTACCGCCGGCTTCGACGCCGATCAGCGCGACGTCGTCCTCCAGCAGCGGGTGGAACAAGCCGATCGCGTTGGAGCCGCCGCCGACGCAGGCGAACGCGGCGTCCGGCAGCAGGCCTGCCTGGTCCAGCATCTGCTGACGCGCCTCGCGGCCAATGACGGACTGCAGCTCGCGTACGAGGTACGGATAGGGGTGGGGACCCACGGCGGAGCCGAGCAGGTAATAGGTACCGGCGGGATCCGTCACCCAGTCGCGCAGGGCCTCGTCAATGGCGGCGCGCAGCGTTTTGTCGCCGGTTTCGACGGCCACCACTTCGGCGCCGAGACGCAGCATGCGCTCGACGTTTGGCGCCTGCCGCTGCATGTCGACGGCGCCCATGTACACGCGGCAGGGCAGGCCGACGCGGGCGCAGGCGGCCGCGGACGCGACCCCGTGCTGTCCCGCTCCGGTTTCGGCGATGATCCTCTTCGCGCCCAGCCGACGGGCAAGCAGCGCCTGCCCGATCGCGTTGTTGATCTTGTGGGCGCCCGTATGCGCGAGATCCTCGCGCTTCAGCCACACTTCCGCTCCCCAGCGCCGCCCGAGCTCGGGCGCCCTTGTGAGCGCCGTCGGCCGCCCGACCCACTCCCGCAGCTCCCGGACATACGCCTCCCGAAACTCCGCGCTGGGCAGGTACTCCGCCACCCCCGCCTCCAGCCGCTCAAACGCCGGCACCAGCGTCTCCGGCACATACCGCCCCCCGAACACCCCAAACCGCCCGGAGGCGGGGGGGTCGGACCAAGCTAACTCTTTGTTAAACATGCAAATATGATCCAAAATACGTGCGTAAGAGGCTTTATCGGCCCATTTTGGCCCCGAAATCGTGCATTGAAGGTTCTGACGCAACGCGGTTACGAGCAAAACGGCCAAAATGAGGGGAAAAAAGCCTGTTTAAGCTCGATAACAACACGTTTCAACCACCTTCCTGGTTTTTTTTCAGTGACTTGCGTTGGTCCGACCCCAATGCCTTGGCGGTGGCCAGGAAGGCTTGGATCAGGGTGGGGTCCTTGATGCCGGGGGCGGATTCGACGGCGCTGGAGACGTCGAGGCCCCAGGGGGCGACCTCGGCGACGGCGCGAGCGATGTTGTCGGCGGCCAGGCCGCCGGCCAGGAGCATGCGGCCGCGCTTGGCGAGGGGGGCGGCCGCCTGCCAGTCGGCGCGCTGGCCGCGGCCGCTGGTCGCGCCCTCGTAGACGAAGGTATCCGGCAGCGTATCGGGGAGCGCCGTTCCTTCGCGCAGCACCGGCCAGCGCGCGATTTCCGGCGGCACCTCCAGGTAGTCGAAATCAGCGGCATCGGTCTGCAGTACGTCGGGGCAGAAGATCGTCTCGACCTCGCGCCATTCCTCCGGGCTGGGATGCAGCATCACGGCGACCCGCAAGACCCGTGACGGCACGCGGTTGGCGGCCAGGGCCGCCTCGCGCGCGCTCACCCGACGCACCGACGGCGCGAACACGAAGCCGACCGCATCCGCCCCCGCCGCCACGGCGGCCTCGACGGCCGCGGCATTCCGCAATCCGCAGATCTTCACGAACGGCGTCACGCCAGCCGCTCCCGTCCCGCGCGCAGCATGTCCGCAACGAGGCGGGCCGGTTCGGCGGCGCGCATCAACGCCGTACCGACCAGCGCCATGCGGTAGCCGAGGCCCGCCATGTCCGCCGCCGCGTCGGCATCGTCGAGACCGCTTTCGGCGACCGCGACGGCGCCCCCGGGCAGCCGCCCGGCGAGCGCCGGCAGCCGGCCTGCGTCCACGCGCAGTGTGCGCAGGTCGCGCGAATTGATGCCGACCAGCAGGCGGTGCTCCGCTGCGTGCCGGGCGATGGCGCCATCCTCCAGCAAGCTCGAGGCGCGTTCCAGATCGCCCTCGTCGAAACATTCCAGCAGCACGAACATGGACAGCTCGAACGCACGGTCAAGCATCGCCCGCAGCCGCGCGTCGTCCAGGAGCGCCGCGATGAGGAGCACACCGCTGGCGCCGGCAGCCCGCGCTTCCTCCACCTGTAGCCGGTCGACGAGGAAGTCCTTGCGCATCACCGGCACCCCGACCCCGGCTGCTACCTCCGTGAGGTGAGCGAGCGCGCCGCCGAAGCGCGACGGCTCCGTCAGCACCGAAATGGCTGCCGCGCCGCCCTGTCCGTACTGCAGGGCTCGCGCCACGCGGTCGTCGCCCTGCAGGGCCAGCGCCCCTTCCGACGGCGAGCGCTCCTTGATCTCCGCGATGACATCGAAACGAGCCAGCCGCAGCGGCAGCACGGGCTTATCCAGGTCCGCGTCCCGGAACGCGCGCAGCGTTGCCGCCCGCGCGGCGCTCGCCTCCGCCATCTGCCGCAGGAAGTCGCTCATCCGGCTGCATCGTCCGCCGCGAAATGCCGGCGAAGATTGGCGAGCAGCCGTTCGGCCTTGCCGGAATCCAGCGCCTCCGCGGCCATGGCCACTCCTTCCTTCGCGTCCCTCGCCGATCCCGTGAGCTCCAGCACCAGCGACGTCCCCATCAGCAGCGCGTCGCGATGCGCGCCGCGATCGCCGCCGCTGAACACGCGCTCCAGCGCACGCGCATTCTGCGCCGCGTCACCGCCTGCCAACGCGCGCGGCGCGCAGCGCGCGACGCCGTAATCCTCCGGCGACCGGTGTGTCTGCAGCAGGGAGCCGGGGCGCACGTCGTACAGGATGAACTCGCCGATCGGGGTTGCCTCGTCCCAGCCGGGGTCGCCGTGCACGACGAACGCGCGCTCGATTGGCAACCCGGTGAGGGCGTCCGCGATGAGCTTCGCCGCTTCCGGCCCGAACGCGCCGATCAGCTGGAACGGCGGCGCCGCCGGGTTCGTCAGCGGCCCGAGCAAATTGAACACGGTGCGCACGCCCAGCGCCTTTCGTACCGGCGCCAGCGCCTTCATCGCGGGGTGGTACGTGGGCGCGAATAAAAACGTAAAGCCCAGCGCCTCGAGACAGGCCATCGCCGCCTTCTCGTCCAGCGGCAGCGGCATGCCCAGCCGCTCCAGCACGTCGGCGCTGCCGCAGCGGCTGGATACCGAGCGGTTGCCGTGCTTGACCACGCGCGCGCCGCAGGCCGCCGCCAGGAGCCCCGCGCCCGTTGAAAGATTGAAGCTCCCGGAGCCGTCGCCGCCGGTGCCCACGGTATCCACGGTCGGAATCCCCGCGGGTACCACCGGGTGCACCGCGAGCTCGCGCATGGCGGTGGCGAACCCGCGAATCTCTTCCGCGCACTCGCCCTTCGCGCGCAGCGCGGCAAGCAATGCGCCTGCCAGCGCCGGGTCGAGGTCGCCCGCCGCCAGCGCATGCATCAAAGACGCCGCCTGGTTCTCCGACATCGAGATTCCATCCAGCAGCCGCCCGAGCAGTCCGGAGAATTCCCGGCTCATTGCAGCGGCCCCCCGACGATCATTACCGGCACCATGCTGAACCTCCGCGTCCGCCGCACATCATCGTCGGCCTTCCGTCATCCCCATGAAATTGACCATCAATCGGCCTCCCGCCGGCGTCAGCACGCTCTCCGGATGGAACTGCACCCCTTCTATCGAGAGGTCCTGGTGCCGCACTCCCATGATCTCGCCCTGCTCCGTTTCCGCGGTCACGGCGAACACCCCGGGCAACGACGTTTTCTCGACGCAAAGTGAATGATATCGCCCCGCCTCGAACGGCTGCGGCAAGCCCGCATAGAGGGTCCGCCCGTCGTGCTTCACGAAAGACGTCTTGCCATGCATCAGCCGCTCCGCCCGCACGATCTCGCCGCCGAATTCCGCCACCAGGCACTGGTGCCCGAGGCAGACGCCGAGGATCGGCACGCGTCCCGCAAACGCGCGAATGAGCGCGCAGGAGATTCCGGCGTCTTCCGGCCGCCCCGGCCCCGGCGAAATCACGAGGTGGCTTGGTTCGAGCGCGCGTGCCTGCGCCACGTCTATGGCATCGTTCCGGTACACGAGCACCTCGGCACCGTTGGCCGCGAATCCCTGCACCAGGTTGTAGGTGAACGAGTCGTAGTTGTCGACCAGCAGTATGCGCGGCACCGTCACAATCCTTCTCCCGAGAGCGCCAGGGCACTTTCCAGCACCGCGCTCTTCGCCAGCACTTCCCGGTATTCCCTGGCCGGCACGCTGTCGGCCACGATCCCCGCGCCCGCCTGGAAGCTGTATTCGTCGCCGTTGAGGACGATCGTGCGAATCGTGATCGCCTGGTCCATGTCGCCCCCGATGCCGTAGTAACCCGCGGTACCGCCGTAGAGCCCGCGACCGGTCGCTTCCAGCTCGTCGATGATTTGCATGGCGCGTACCTTCGGGGCACCCACCAGCGTGCCCGCCGGAAAGCTCGCGGCGAACAGGTCGAACGCGTCGAACCCCGGCGCGAGCTCCCCTTGCACGCCGCTGACGATGTGCATGACGTGGCTGTAGCGCTCGATGGCGCGGTAAGGGTCGACGCGCACGCTGCCCGCGGCCGCTACCCGGCCGAGGTCGTTGCGCGCGAGATCGACCAGCATGACGTGCTCGGCCGATTCCTTGGGATCGCCGAGCAGCCGTCGTTCCGCGTCCGCGTCCTCCTCCGGCGTGGCACCGCGCGGCAGCGTGCCCGCGATCGGGTTCAGCCGCGCCTGCCGGCCGTGCAGCTTGACCAGCGCTTCGGGCGACGACCCGATCACCTTCAGGTCGCCGAATTCGAAATAGAACATATAAGGCGAGGGATTGAGCAGCCGCAGCGCGCGATAGATCTCGAACGGCGGTACGTTCGTGCGCCCGCTGAACAGCACCGAGAGCACGACCTGGTAGATGTCACCGGCCGCGATGTGCTCCTTGCAGGCCGCCACGCGCTCGGCGTACTGCGCTTCCGTCAGCGCCGGCGTCGGCCGCGACAGCGACCGGGCCGTGTTCCGGGCGGGAACCGGCCCGTGCAGCAGCTTCACCACCTCGCGGCGCAGCGCCTCGCGCTCGGCCGCGGGTCCGTCGTGCAGCAGGGCAACGCAACGGGTCAGGTGGTCGAACACCAGCGTCGACGTCGTTGCCGTGAACGCCGCATCCGGGATCCCCGGCTGGCGCGCCTTGCGCCGTGGCAGGTTCTCGAACAGCCGCACGACGTCGTACCCGGACACACCCACGAGGCCGCCCGTGAACGGAAGCCCGCCGATATCCGGCCGCGGACGCGGTGCGAGCGCAAGCGCGCTGCGCAGGCGATCCAGGTATTCCCGCCGGCCGGTTGGCCAGGGCTGGAGGACACCGCCGGCCAGCAGTCCGCTCTCATCCAGGCGCAGGTCCAGTGCCTCCCCGAAACCCAGGAAGGAGTAGCGCGCCAGCCGCTCGCCGCCTTCGACGCTTTCCAGCAGGAAACGCGGCCCGAGCGGCCCCAGCTTCAGGTAAGCCGATACCGGCGTATCCAGGTCCGCGGCGATGTCGAACGGCAGTTGCATAAGGTCTCGTCAGGTTTGTGCCGGGCACAAAAAAACCCGTCCCCACGTGTACGGCGGAGACGGGCTTTCGATTATCCGGTCTGGTTTTTTAAAACGTCAGCCGGCAGCCGCCTCCTGTGACGGTTGCCAAAGCCAGTCCTGCGCGTGCCAACGTTGCATGCGCGACAGAATGCCCGCTGTAACGCTCCGGGTCAACCTGTATGAGCGTGCATCGCGTTCCGGCGCCATGAAACGAGGGTCTGACCGCGGCTGTCTCCCGGGGCTACACCAGGTCGTACAGCAGCGGCAGCACGATCGAGAACCCGAGCCACATGACGATCGTCAGGGGGATGCCCACCCGCAGGAAATCGGAGAATTTGTAGCCCCCGGCGCTCAGGATGAGCAAGTTCGTCTGGTAGCCGAAAGGCGTCGCATAGCTCAGGTTGGCGCCGAAGAGCACCGCGAGTATGAACGGCTCGGGGTTTGCTCCGAGCTGCTGCGCGATCGCCACCGCGATCGGCGTGCCGATGACCGCCGCGGCGTTGTTCGAGACGACGTTGGTCAGGAGCGTCATGATCAGAATGAACAGGCTGAGGACGACCGGGATCGAGAAATCCGACACCAGGCCCACAAAGCCGAACGCGAGGTAATCCGCCATCTCCGTCTCGATGAGCGCCCTGCCGAGCGCGAGGCTCGCGACGATGATCATGATGACGGGCGTCGACAGCGCATTGGCGGCGTCGCGCCAGGTGAGGCAGTTGGTAGCGAGCACCAGGCCGACACCGATCAGCGCGCTGACCGAGATCGGCAAGAGGCCGGTAGCGGCGGCAACCACCACCAGGGCCATCACGGCCAGCGCCGTGTTCGCGCGCCGCGTGTGCGGCAGGTCCATGGTGCCGTCCAGCACCAGCGTGTTGCCGCTGGCTTTCAGGCGATCGATGGCAGCCCGCGTGCCCTGGACCAGCAGCACGTCACCGGCGCGCAGCCTGGTCCGGCCCAGGTCGCCGGTGACCTGCGAGCTCGGCGCGCGCGCACGGTGGATCGCAAGCGGCAGCAGCCCGGAGCTGCTGGCGAACTGCGTCGCCGCCAGGGTGCGCTGATGCAGCGGCGAGCCGCGCGTAACCACGATTTCGGCGAGCTGCTGGCCTTCCTCCCGGAGCGGCGTGTCGCCATCGACGGGATGCTCGCCGTCGAAGACGTTGTAGAGGGTAGCGCCCAGCTCCGATTCGTAGGCCTTGAGGTTCTCCGGGGAATCCTTGACGAATATGCGATCGCCGGGCTGCAGGATGAGAGACGGCAGCTTGGCGAGGAACAGCGATTCGCCACGCTGCACCCGGTCGATGCGCATCCTGCCGTGCACCTTGGCAAGGACCTGGGACAGGGTCTTGCCGGCGGCGAACCCGTCTTCCTTGATATGCAGCTGGCCGCTGAAAACACGCGGCGAGATGTCCGCCATCGGCGGAACGCGCTCCGGCAAAAGACGCGGCGCGATCAGCCACAGGAACACTAGACCGGCGCCGCCCACGATCAGCACCGGCAGCGTGAAATCGAACATCTGGAAATCGATCGCCACGAGATCGCGCGCGAGGCCGGTGACCAGCAGGTTCGTGGATGTACCTATGGTCGTCGACATGCCCCCGATGATGGTCGCGAAACCCATCGGCATCATGACGCGCGAGACGGGCGACCTGACACGCAGCGAAACACCCACCAGGATCGGCATCAGCAGGACGACGATCGGTGTGTTGTTCATGAATGCGCTCAGCACCGCGCTGAACAACAGGGTGATGGCCAGGGCGAGCACCGGCCGGTTGGACCAGGCGCGGCCCACCGCGCTCGCGAGCGGCTGCAGCGCCCCGGTGGTTTCCAGCGCCCGGCCGACGATCATGAGCGCGCATACCGTGATCAATGCCTCGTGGCCAAAGCCGGCGAAGAATATCGCCGGGTCAAGGTGTCCGGCGGGTGTTTCGTAGGGGAATATGTAAAATCCCGCGATAAGCGCTATCAGTATTGCGAGGCTCGACGACTCGAGCGGAATCGAATCGCGGGTGAACAGCACGAGCGCTACCACGGTCAGCAGCAGCACGGCCAGTCCATGCGCATCGGGCGTAATCGCTTGCAAAAGGGACCTCGCGGAAAGCCTGGTTTTCTTTGCGACCACCGGCCTGATTTGTATTGCGCGCGACCCACGGCCACGGCACAACCCGGCGAGCGTTGGATTTCTGGCAGTCGTCAGGCCGCGCGCAGTACGCGCTCCTGCATTCTCCGGTTTTCTCTTCTGTTGGCTCCAGGGAGCGGCAACCGTAGCCCAGTTCATGCCCCGCCAGCAACGAAACCGGCGGCATGCCGACGCTGCATGATGGCCCAGGCGCGGCGATGGAAGGCCGCGAATTCGCCCGCGCTGCGGAACAAGGAGGCGGGCGGCTCCGCGAAATAAAAGGCGTCCGCGTGCTCGAGTATCGGCAGCAGGTCGACGTAATCGGAGGCAGTCGCGCCGTGCGAGGGCAGCACGGAGTAGGGCGACAGGACGAGCAGGTTCCGGTGCCGGACGCCGGCATCCCGCAAGGCGCGGCGCCAGCGATCCTGCCAGTCGCTCCGCTTCCGGTCGCAGGGCCACGCGGCCGCCGGTTCGGACTGCAGCAGCGACGGCAGCGGACCCAGCCGCCGCGCAAGCAGGCGCGAACGATCCCACAGGAACGCGTGCAGCCGGCCGACGATGCCGTCGATCCACTGCAGCGCGGCGAGGTCGCCGGGGTCGGCACCGCGCTCGGCCACGAGGTCGCCGATGCCGCCCACGGCGATCGCGAGGCGGCGGTTGCGTGCCGCGTCGCGCTCAAGGACCGGATCGGGCCAGCGCAGGCAGTCGAGCAGCTGCTCGCCGAGCTCAACCGCCGAGCCGAGGGCATGCTCCAGCGCGTCCCAGCACAGCCGTCCCCCGCCGTCGCTGAAATCCAAAAGCTCGAGAACCAGCGGCAGCCACGCGGTGCCGGCCGGAACCTGCATCCCGAGCTCCGGCAGGATGGTGGTCGCCGCCTCGTCACCGGACAGCACGCAGCGCGTGGTGACGCTCGCGGCGTAAGCCGGCAGGAGCGGCGGCCGGGCGCCGCGCCGCTGCCACAGGAAGGACCAGTTTTGCTCCGTTTCCCGCTGCACGCGCGGATCGTCGTGGTGCCGCATCTGCAGGCTGTCCAGGAGGACGTAGCGAGGCCCGCTGCCGAGCAGCGCCCCGGTGATCAGCAGGTAAGCCTTCAGCGGCACGCCATGCGACTGCAGCGAGGCGCCGATGCCGCCGGGCGGCTGGCCTTCGGCACACAGCACATCGCGCAGCCGTCCGCAGAAGCGCTCGAGCGCATCGGTGCCGGCATCGCCGCCGCCGACGTCGCGCAAGGAGAGCGTGAGCGGCACGCCGGCGCGGATGAGCGCCGCGATATTGCGCAATAATCGCTCGCCTTCGGAGGGCAGCAGCAGCATCGCCCGCACTGAGACCGGTAGCGCAACCCCGCCCGCCGCGAGGCCGCGGGCGGTTCTCAGCAGCCGCGGTTCGACCCCCGCCGCGCGCAGGTCCGCGGCAAGCCGCCCGATGCCGGAATGCGCGGCGCCCTCGGCGCCTCGGCCGGGCACGGTGCTACTCGACGTAGCGTTGGGTTCGGCGTTTTCGAGCATCTCGGTCCTTCCGTGGACGTGCCGGGGAGTGTGCGCCGGGCCTGGCTGGCCTGCCACCGCCATTTCCCGCCACTTGGCGCAAATTCGCGACCGGGAGCCCGCCCGGCAGGGTCCGGCGTGGCGGGGCCGGCATGGCGGGGTCCTGCGTGACGGGGTTCGGCGTGGCGGGACCGCCTTGCATGGCAGGGTCCTGCGTGGCGGAGCCGGTATGGCGGGGTCCGGTGCGCTACACTTCCGGTCCGGCCGCCCGGATGACGGGCCCCTTGCACACCTTCTCGTGGAGTGGAGCTAACCATGCCCTCATTCGACGTCGTCAGCGAATTCGACGCACACGAAGCCAGGAACGCCGTGGACCAGGCGAACCGCGAGGTGGACACGCGCTTCGATTTCAAGGGCAGCGGCTCGAAATTCGAGCTCGAGGACTCGGTTATCACGCTCAGGAGCCAGACCGAGTTCCAGCTCGAGCAGATGCTCACGATCCTGCGCCAGAAGCTCGCCAAACGCGGCATCGACATCGCCTGCATGCAGGAAGAGCCGCCGGAAGTGACAGGCAGCGAGGCGCGGCAGAAAGTCGTGCTCAGGTCCGGGATCGACACGCCGCTCGCACGGGATCTCGTGAAGAAGATCAAGGGCAGCAAGCTCAAGGTGCAGGCGGCGATCCAGGGCGAGAAACTCAGGGTAACGGGCAAGAAGCGGGATGACCTGCAGGCCGTGATTGCACTCCTGAAAGAAGCCGACGCGGGGCTCCCCTTGCAGTTCGAGAACTTCCGCGACTGAACCGGCGCGGCTCCGTTTATGCAGAAGCCGTTGCGCAGACAGGACATCATTTTCGAGCAGAAGGACCAGGCGCTCCGGGATGACGTCAGTACGCTGGGCCGGCTGGTCGGCGAGCTCCTGAAGGAGCAGGGTGGAGACGCGCTCTATGAATTCGTCGAGGATGCGCGCATCCGTGCCATCCGGCGCCGCGAAGGAAACGAGCAGCCCGGCAAGGAACTCGACCGGCTGGTGCGCAACCTCGATATCGCGTTCGCGCTGGAGGTGGTCCGCTCCTTCTCGACCTATTTCCAGATGGTCAACACGGCCGAGAAGGTCCACCGGATCCGGCGCCGCCGCGAATACCTGCGCACTGAAGGCGATTACCAGCCGGGGGGACTCGAGGATACGTTCATCCAGTTGAAGGCAGCCGGACTCGACCTGCCGGCGCTGCAGCAGCTGCTCGACGAACTGCTCGTCGAACCGGTGTTCACCGCGCATCCGACGGAACCGACACGCCGCACCATGCTGCGCAAGGAACAGAACATCGTACGGTGGCTGGTGGAGATGCTGAATCCGACGATGACGGAGCAGGAGATCAAGGTCAGCATCGAGAACATCAAGCTCGAAGTGACCACCGGCTGGCAGACGGAAGAGCATCCGTCCGAGCGGATGACCGTGGCCGACGAGCTCGAGCACGTGCTGTTCTTCGTTACCGACGTGCTGTATCGGGCTATGCCGCCTTTCTACGAACACGTCGAACATGCGGCAATGCGCGTCTACGGCGATGACGCCGCTTCATTGCGCATTCCGCTGCTCGTCCGCTTCGCCTCGTGGGTGGGCGGGGACATGGACGGCAACCCCAATGTCAATGCAAAAACGATCCGCTCCACCATGGCGCGGCAGCGCTCCCTGATTCTCGACCTTTACTACCGGGAGTGCGCGAAGCTCTCCACGAAGCTCAGCCAGTCGACCGGACGCATCGCGGTTGACAAGGCAATCATGCTGAAGATCGAGGAATACACGCCGGTCTTCCAGCAGGCGTATCACGCGGTGCCCGCACGCCATCGTGACATGCCTTACCGGGTCTACCTGCGATTGATCCAGCAGCGGCTCCAGGCGACGTACGATGACGAAGCCTACCCTTACGAATCGGCGGACGAGCTGCGGCGGGACATCGAGCTGATCGCGCAGAGCCTCGCGAACAACAAGGGCCAGAATGCCGGCCTGTTCGCGGTCAAACGGCTCCTGCGGCGCATCGAGACCTTCGGGTTCCACCTGGTAACGCTCGACGTGCGGCAGGACGCGATGGTGCACCGCGAAGTCATCGGCGAAGCACTCGGCGACGACCAGTGGCTCGCGCGCAGCCCGGAATATCGCCTTGCGAGGATCGGCGAAGCGATCCGGCAACGCGAACCGGCGCCGCTCGAGCCGAGCACAAGGGTGCGCAAGACCCTGGCGGTATTCCACGCGATCTCGTTTTGCCGCCGGAAATACGGCCGGGCGGCCATCGGACCGTTCATCGTCAGCATGACGCAGGGTGCGGACGACATCCTGTCGGTCTTGCTGCTGGCGCAGTGGGGGGAGCTGCACAACCGGCGGGGCGAGGTGCCCCTCGACATCGCGCCGCTGCTGGAGACCGTCGACGATTTGGAGCGCGGCCCGGAGATCATGCAGGTCCTGCTGTCGCACGACATCTACCGTGACCACGTGAACCAGCGTGGCGGCAAGCAAATGGTGATGATCGGCTATTCGGACAGCAACAAGGATTCCGGCTTCGCGGCCGCGCGCTGGGCCCTGCAGCACGCGCAGGTCGAGCTGGCCGCGGCCGTGGCCGCGCAGGGCGTCGAGCTGCAGCTCTTCCACGGCCGTGGCGGCACCCTCTCCCGCGGCGGCGGCAAGACGCATAACGCGGTGCTGGCCGCGCCGCCGGGCACCGTCAAGGGCCGCCTGCGCGTGACGGAGCAAGGCGAGATCATTAACGAGAAGTATGGCCTGCGCGGCATTGCGCTGCGGACGCTGGAACAGGCGACCGGCGCGGTGGCGCTCGTGACGACGCTGCCGGAGTATCGTGTCGACGCCGCGCCCGGCTGGCAACGCATGATGCAGGCGATCGCGGACGCGAGCAGGCAGAAGTACCGCGAGCTGGTGTACGAGACACCGCAATTTTACGAGTACTTCCGCAAAGCGACGCCCATCGACCTGATCGAGCGCATGCGCATCGGCTCCCGCCCCGCGGCCCGCCGCGGTGGCGCGGGTGTCGCGGAGCTGCGCGCGATTCCCTGGGTGTTCGCGTGGACGCAGAGCCGCTTCATCCTGCCGGGCTGGTACGGCCTCGGCAGCGGCCTGCGCGCGGCCGCCGAGCATTTCCCCGCGCACGAGCTCTCCGGGATGTGCCGCGAATGGTACTTCGCGCGCCTCCTCGTCAACGACGCGGAGCGCGTGCTCGCGCAGGCGGACCTCACCATCGCCTGCTTCTACTCGGAGCTTGCGGGCGAGCTGCACGAGCGGTTCTTTCCCCTCATCCGCGGCGAGTTCGAGCTGACGCGCGACATGTTGCTCGAATGCACGGGCCAGGAGGTGCTGCTGGAGAGCGACACGACGCTGCAGCGCTCCATCATGCTGCGTAACCCGTACGTGGATCCGATGAGCCTGATGCAGGTCGACCTGCTCGCGCGCTGGCGCAAGGCGGAGTACAAGGACGACGGGTTGCTGGACGCGCTCTTCGCCAGCGTCAACGGCATTGCCCAGGGATTGCAGAACACGGGCTGAAGCCCCTTCTTGCGTAACCCTCGACGGACCATGCAGGAGCCCGCCATGCGGGCGACCGCCAAAACGCTGGCCGCAGGCACCATCGGGCACCTCCCGTTTTGCAGCAACGGTGCCAACGCCCGTTCTATCAGAAGCGTTCCGGTCGCCCGCATGGCGGGCTCCTACACAGCGTCGACGATCTCGCGGGCCCAGCGGATTACCGTGCGTACCCGGGGCGCCGCGAGGTCGTGGGCCTCGTCGAAGGTCACCCAGCGGTATTCGTGGTGCTCGGGGCGGCTGGCGCCCGGCGGAATGCCCATGACGACCCGGGTCTCGCCGGTCCGCGCGAGAAAATAGCGGGCCGTTTTGCCGCGGCTGTAGGGACCCGTCTCGAAGAAGACCTCGCCCCATGGAAACTCGAGGTCGGAGATGCCGGTTTCCTCCGCTACCTCGCGCCGCGCCGCCTGCAGCGGCGATTCGCCGGCTTCGCGCAGGCCCTTGGGAAAATCCCAGTTGCGATACGCCCGCAACATGAGCGTGAGCCAGCCGCTGCCGGAACGCCGCACGAGCACGGCGCCGCAGGAAAGATTGCCGGCGGTGTCCTCCGCCGCGGCCGTCATGCTGCCCTCAGTACATCGACGGGCGGTGCGTTGATCGCGCTGCGCGCCGCGATAAAGCCGCTCGCGCACACCAGCAGCACGCCGCCCGCGAGCCCCGCCACCCACAGCATCGGGTTGAAGCGGTAATCCAGGTCGAACAGCTGGACGGCGATGACCGCGGCCAGCACCGACGCACCCGCGGCCGCCAGCAGCCCGGCCGCGAAGCCGAGCGCGGCGAATTCAGCCAACACGCCCGACAATACCGTGCGCCGGCGCACGCCCAGCGCCCGCAGCATCGCGCTTTCAAAGCGCCGCTCGTCGATGGTCGACTGCACCGCCGCGAACAGCACCGCGATGCCCGCTGCCAGCGTGAACACGAACACCGCCTGCACGGCGAGGGTAGCCTGGTCGATGATTGACTGTACTTGCACCAGGATCGCGCCCAGGTCGATGACCGAGACGCTCGGGTGCGCGCGCACCAGCGTCAGCAGCACGCCTGCCTGTTGCTCTTCTACCCGCAAGCTCGACACGTATGTCGTCGGAAAGCCGTCGAGCGCGCCGGGAGAGAGCACCAGGAAAAAATTCGGCCGGAAAGAGTCCCAGTTGACGTGCCGCACACTGGCGACCGCTGCCGTCACCTGCTGGCCCGCGACGACGAAACGCAACGTATCGCCGAGGCTCACGCCGAGCTCCGCGGCCGCTTCCTCCTCGACCGAAACCAGCGGCGGCCCGTCGTATTCTTCCGGCCACCACTCGCCCGCGATGAGCGTGTTGCTGGGGTTCAGCTCACGCGCATAGGTCAGGTTCTGCTCGCGATTCGCCATCCACTCGCCGTCTTCTTCCGCAAACTCGCGGGTCTGGACCGAATCGCCATTGATCTCCGTCATGCGCGCGCGCACAAGCGGCACGAACGTCGGGGCGTCCACACCGGCGCTGTGGAAGATTTCCGCGATGGATGCCCGTTCGTGGGGCTGGATGTTGATCAGGAAATGATTCGGCGCGTCCGCATCGAGGCTGTGCTGCCATTCCGCCAGCAGGTCGGTACGCACGAATGACAGCAGCAGCAGGATTGTGAGCCCGAGACCGAAAGCGACCACCTGCACCGCGCTGTCGCGCCCGCGGCGCGCGACGTTCGCGAGCCCGTAACGCCAGGCGACGCCGACGCCGCCGCGCGCGCGACCCAGCAGGGCGACGAGCAGGCGGCCGGCAAGGTACAGCACGGCGCCGACCGCGGCCAGGCCGCCAAGCACGATGGCCAGCATGCGCCCGTCGGGCACCG